>JAUUZB010000280.1 GCA_030590185.1 Deltaproteobacteria bacterium | reverse complement strand
GGGCGCTTCGCAGCTAGCCACCAGCAGGGTGTCGGTGCGCAGCACGGCGATGAGGGTGAGACTGGCGTCGTCCTCGAAGACGAAGAACTGAACCACTGCGGCGCCCTCGGCGACGAGCTCGAGTGACTGGGTGCGAAGCTCGTCGAAGGTCAGCTTGGGGATCGCACTGCGCGATAGTGGCTGGCCGTTATCAACGGGAAGAAAACCGGTCTGCATCAGAAACCTCCCCACGTGAAGTCGGCAGCCTCGGATATCGCCCGGTGCAGGGTGTCGGGCATCCACACGGCGAGGACGATCGAGAGGGTAAGCAAGGTGTATTGCGGCCAGATCATCGTGGCTGGCTCGTCGAAGTCGACTTTGGTGGAGCAGCTTCCGTAGGAGATCTTCATGATGTGGTTGGCGAAGCCGGCAAAAATTACGCACAGGCAGGTAAGGAAAATGCTGATCTCCAGGTAGTGCCCTGAGCGGAACGCCGCCGTGATGATGAGGAGCTCGCCGAGAAAGAGCCCGAAGGGAGGAAAGCCGGCGATGCCTACGAAGCCGCCAAAGAAGGCCACGAAGGTCTTGGGCATGCGTCCGGCCATGCGCCCGGTCTTGTCGATGAAGCGACTGCCGTAGCCGAGCAGGATGTTGCCCGAGGTCAGAAAGAGAGAGGCCTTGATCAGGCTGTGGTGGATCAAACACAGCACCGCGCCAAAGGCGCCGAGCCCGCCGATGCCGGTGCCGAAGGCGATGATGCCCATGTTCTCGATACTGGAGTAGGCGAGCAGGCGCTTGTACTCGTTCTGCCTGAGGATGAAGGTCGCGGCTACGAGCATCGATAGCAGACCGAAGACGATCAGGATCGTGCCGGAGAAATCTCCGAGGCCTGCCGCCTGCATGACCTTGTTGGTCCTGAGGATGCCGAGGTAGGCGCAGTTGAGCAGAACCCCGGACAGCAGGGCCGAGACCGGGCTCGGCGCTTCGCTGTGGGCGTCGGGGAGCCAGGTGTGCATGGGGGCGAGGCCCATCTTGGTGCCGTAGCCGACCAGGATGAAGACGAAGCCGACCTTGAGCCAGAGCGGGTCGAGGCTCAGCGCACTCACTGTCAGCGAGGAGAAAGCCATCGGCCCTTCGACCTTGCCCACGTCCATCGACACCGTGATCAGCACGGCTCCGACCAGGGCCAGGGCGATCCCCACCGAACAGATCAGAATGTACTTCCAGGTGGCTTCGAGCGATGAGGCGGTGCGGTGGCTGAAGATCAGCGGCGCGCTCGCGAGCGTGGTGGCCTCGATGGCGATCCACATCACCATGATGTGGTCCGACAGGGTCACCATCGTCATCGTCGACAGGAACAGCATCATCGCGCCGCAGAAGACTCTCTCGGAGCGAAGCTTGGCCTTCTCGAGATAGCCGACCGAGTAGATCGCGACCAGGAAGAAGAGCAGCGATATCACGACCAGGGAGAGCAGCCCCTCCGAGGTCACGCCATAGTAGGTGGGCAGCATCGCCGTCGGCCGCTGAATCCACAGCAGGATGGACAGGACGAAGTGCACCAGCCCGGTGCCGACGAGAAGCAAGCGGCGCGCTCCGCGCGACGGCAGAAAGAAGGCGAGGAGGCCAGTGAAGAACGGTACGAGAAATACGGTTTCGACCATGGCGCCGCCTCAGTCCTTCAATGTCCGCAGCAGCGACGTGTCGACGTCGTCAATTGTGCGTTTGATGTTTTGCAGGATGACGGCCATGAGCATCACCCCGGCGAGCACATCGAGCAGTACACCGAGCTCGACGATGTGTTGAGCGCGCACCGAGAAGGTCGCCCCACCCAGGTAGATGCCGTTCTCCATCATGATGTAGCCCAGGACCATGGCGATGGCGTTGCGGCGCGCCATGAGCAGGAACATGCCGGCGACCAGCAGGGTCATCGCGGTGGGCAGGAGCAACTGGCTGCGGCCGGCGAGATCGAGGTCGATTCGCCCGCTTACGTAGAAGGCGGCGACGAGGAGCAGTAGCGCGGCCAACAGCGAGCCATGAGGGCCGACTATTGGTTCTACCTCGCGCCGAATCGCCACTTTCTTGATGCCCATGAAGATCGCCGTGGGGATGATGATTCCCCGGATCAACACCGCGACCACGGTGAAGACCACTCCGCCGACGCCGAGCTCGTGGCCTATGCCCATGGGGATGAGCGAGACCACGACACCCTGGAAGGCGACGATCTTGATCAGGGCGGGGAGACGTCCGGCGGCGAAGGCACTGAGCACCGACAAGAGCACCAGGACCAGGACGGTGTCTACAACCTGGGGCATCATCGGATCATCTCCAGGCTGATGACAGTCGCGAATGAGGCCAGGGCGAAGGAGGCGAGGCCGAACATTGGCACCTTGTCCATTCGCAACCTGGCCATGACCGACTCGGTGACTGCGACGGCGACGTAGACCAGGCTGATGACGCCGAAGAAGACCAGCCCATCGAGCGCGGGCTCGCCGAAGCGGAAGGGGCAGATGAGGAGGGTGATCAGCGTAGAGAAGAAGAAGAGCTTGAGCATGGCGCCGATCTCGATGAAAGCCAGATCGGGTCCGCTGTGGTCGAGGATCATGACCTCGTGGATCATGGTCAGCTCGAGGTGGGTGGCGGGGTCATCGACCGGGACCCGGGAGTTCTCGGTCAGCAAGATCAAGAACAGAGATGCAATCACGAACAGCAGGGTAGAGCCCGCGGTCTCCCACAGGACCATGGGTTGCTCGCCGCCGAAATGCTCGGCCAGGGTCAGCTCCCCGGTCAGCAGGAAGAAGAAGATGAGGATCATGAACATCGCCGCCTCGCAGAAGATCGGGAAGTAGGCTTCGCGAGCGGCACCCATGCCTTCAAAGGGGGAGGCCGTGTCCATGGCGGCAGCGATGGTGAAGAAACGGCCGAGCCCGAGCACGTAGAGCAGGAGGACGATATCGCCCTCGAAGGAGATGAGCGGCGCAGAGCCGGCCACCGGCAAGAACAGCATGACGACGCCGGCGCACACCATCGACACCATGGGGCCGAGCTTGAAGATGTAGGTGGTGCTGTTGCTGTAGACCGAGCCCTTCTTGAAGAGCTTGATCAGCGTGTAGTAGTGGATCAGCACCGGCGAGCCCTTGCGACCACCGAAGAAGCCCTTGACCTTGAAGATCATGCCGGGGAAGAGCGGGGCCAGGAGCAGGGCTAACAACAAGAAGATAACGGAGTTCATAGCTCAGCCCCTCCACACGAAGAGCAGGAGACCAACGATGGCGAGGAGGATGTAGCCGACGTAGAGGTGGATGTCGCCGTGCTGGATCCATCTCAGCCGGTCGAACAATGCCATTACCGGGCGCACGATCAGCCGGCCCGAGTTGCTCTCGGCCACGTCCTCGAGGTGGCTCTCGTAGTGGGTTTCCCTGGGGAAGCGCCCGTTGATCTCCGGGTGATTCTCGCGTATGGGAGAGACGGAGCGAAAGAAGTCGAGGATCGACGCCGCGTAGGATGAGCCGGTGTACTGCATCTGGGTCGTGGGCCGGGTGAAGCCGCAACCCCAGGTGCCAGCGCGGGTGACCGACTTGCGCCGATAGAGAGCCAGGCGCAGCAGTATTGCTGCGACCAGCCCGCCGCAGAGTAGGGCAGCCACCCGGGTGATGTTGCCGGTCAGCTCGAGGAAGGGCTCGACCGACACCTGCTCGGTGAGCCCCATCGACGAGGTCGCCTTGATGGCCAGGGGCACGAACAATCCGGGGAGCACTCCGATGAAGAGGCAGGCGGCGGCCAGGATGATCATGGCCAGGAGCATCGTCGCCCCATGCTCTCTGACGTTCTCGGCGGCGGGGCTGCGTGGTTCGCCCTGGAAGACCACGCCGACGACCCTGGTGAAACAGGCCAGGGCGAGGCCGCCGATGACGGCGAGGCCGATGATCGCCAGCAGCCCGAGCGAGAAGGTCGTGCCATCGAGGGGCAGGCCCTGGAAGGCGCCGAGGTAGATCAAGAACTCGCTGACGAAGGCGTTGAAGGGTGGCAACGCAGAGATTGCCAGCGATCCAATGATGAAGGTGGTGCCCGTGACACGCATCCCTTTGAGCAACCCGCCCAGTTGATCGATGGCCCGGGTGTGGGTTTGGTGCACCACCATCCCCGCCCCCATGAAGAGGAGCGACTTGAAGAGCGCGTGATTCAGCACATGGAGGAGGCCGCCCGAGAGCCCCAGCACCGCCATCACGGGATGGCCGTTGGCGGCGCCGATGAGGCCGATGCCGATACCGATGAAGATGATGCCGATGTTCTCGACGCTGGAGTAGGCGAGCAGGCGTTTGAGATCGCGCTGGCCTAGGGCGTGGACCACTCCGAGAATCCCCGAGATGACGCCGGCGATCAGGAGAATCTGCCCGAACAGGGCGCCAGCCAACTGCAGCACGATGACCATCTTGAGGATGCCGAAGACGCCGGTCTTGATCATGACACCCGACATCACCGCGGAGATGTGGCTCGGGGCCGCGGGGTGGGCGTGGGGCAGCCAGAAGTGCACGGGGAAGAGCCCGGCCTTGGAGCCGAAACCGATCAGCGCGAGCACGAAGACCAGGATCTTGGTGGCGTCGGTTAGCTCGGCGGCGGCCTCGAAGTCGAGGCGGCCGGTGTGGGCGAAGATGATCGCGAAGGCCGCGAAGATGAACATCGCGCCGACGTGCGAGAAGACGAAATACTGGTAGGCCGCACGGCGGTTATCGTCGTCCTCGTGATCGTGGATGACCAGGAAGAAGGAGGACAGCGACATCAGCTCCCAGCTGATCAGGAAGGCGATCATGCCGTCGGCGGTGACCACGAGCGCCATCGACGCGACCAGGATGCTGAAGAAGAGGTAGTGCGCGGCGGTGCGTCCGGACCGCGACGGATCGTCCATGTAGTGGAAGCTGTACAGGGCAGCGAGCGCCGAGATCGCGAAGATAGCTACCAGGAAGAAGGCCGAGAGCGAGTTCACCTGAAAGGAGAGCTCGAGCGCTTGCTGGTAGGTAAACGACGCCGTCTGGGTAGTTTCGTCGACGAGGGTACGGACCGCATAGGTGCCGCCAAGTACGCATCCGGCACCGATCCCGAAGACTCCGGCGATGCGCAGGAGGAGAAAACTCCTGGCCAAGACCAGCGACACGACGCCGCCGGCCAAGATGAGCGCCAGGGCCAAAAACAATTCGTTCATTTCACCTCTCTATCGCGCTTATGCGTCATCGTCGGCCTACGGGTCTGGCGGTGGCTTTGGGCGAGAAGAGAGCTCTTCTCGAATGAACGGCCATCACAGCATGGGGACGGCGCTCGGCTGGAAGGTAGCGAACGACCGCTGGGATGGCAATGGCGGCCGGCGACTCGACAACAGCTGCGGTACTTCTGCAGTGGCCTATCGAGCCTCTTTATATGTCAGTAATGAAGCCAGGGAAGACACGGTGATGGGTCGCGCGCTGACACGCACAGAGCTAGCGGCGCGCGCCAGCAGTGGCGAGCTAGTGGAATTGGCGATCGAGCTTTCGCCGCGCAACCCGGCTCAGCGATCGGCCGACGTCGGCTGCGCAGGCCCGCCCGGGCGGGCTACTGAAACCTGCCCGGCGTGAAGGCGAACTTCTCGACCACGCTATCTGCCGAGACGAAGCCCAGGACCTCTTTCAGTGAGCGCAGTGGCTCGACCGGCTCGAGGTTGATCAGGGTCTCGTGGATTCGCGGCTGCGAGATCTCGAACATATCGGTGGTGCCGGCCGGCTTGATCGATATGCCCAGGGGCTGGAACAGGTTTACGTAACAGCGCACATCGTGGTCGTACATGTCGATGAAGACGCCGGTGAAGCTGGCGAAGGCGAAGGGCTCGTAGGCCTGGTCGCGGACCGCGTCGGTCAGCTGGTTGTACTCGAGGTTGGTGTTGACGATGGCGGCCTTGAGCGGCGGCGGGCAGTTCTGCGACGACAGGATGTACTTCATGTAGAGCTCGAGCTTCTGCACCGGTAAGCCGTGCTGGTCGAGCTCCGAGTCGGTGTCGAAGATGAAGAAGAACTCGTGGGTGAGGTGAGCCCCGATGGCGGCCGGTGTCGGCGTCGTGAAGCGCCGCACCTCCTCGCCGGCGAGAGCATCGAGCAGGCCCGGCTTCAGGTAGAAGAGCGTGCGCCCGATCGGCGTCTGGGTGTGGGGCCTCTTGGGATCGTAGGGCACGGTGCCGTCGGTGAGGGTGTCGGTGTCGACCAGCAGCTTGACGTTGTT
>JAUUZB010000539.1 GCA_030590185.1 Deltaproteobacteria bacterium | reverse complement strand
TCGTGGCGGACCCGGGGGTTCGCGCCGATGCACTCGCCGAGGTGCGCGCCGCCATTCTCGCCCATGCGGTCGACGCGGATCTGCTCGCCGAGGTCGAGGGCCACGTCGCTGCCCACTTCGGCTACGCGCGGGTCCGTTTCCGTAGCAGCAGCAACACCGAGGACCTCCCCGGCTTCAACGGTGCCGGTCTCTACACATCCCAGAGCGGTGCCCTCGATGATCCGGATCGACCCATCGCCGACGCCATCCGGGTGGTCTGGGCGAGCCTCTACAACGCCCGCGCCTACGATGAGCGGCGCCTGTTCAACGTGGATGAGACCAGCGTCGCCATGGGGGTGCTGATCCACGGGGCCTTTCTCTCCGAGGAAGCGAACGGCGTGGCGGTGAGCCGAAACATCTTCGATCCGATCCGCTCGGACCAGTATTTCATCAACAGCCAGATGGGCGAGGCCAGCGTCGCCAACCCGGCCCCGGGGGTTACCACCGAGCAGCTCGTCTATCGTTGGGGCCGCTCACCGCGCCTGATCTACCACGCCCACAGCAGCCTGCCCGACAGCGTCCCGGTGCTCAGCACCCTCGAGGCGGACGTGGCTGCGTGCACCCTGCGCGCCATCCACAACCACTTTGAGCCACTCCTCGATCCGGACGGCGAGGACAGCTGGTTCGCCATGGACATCGAATTCAAGCTCACCGGCACCGCCCGGAGTCTGGTGGTCAAACAGGCGCGCCCCTATTCCTTTGGCAGCGCCGAGCGGCCAACTGACTGCCGCGAGTTTTAGCCGCGAGTTTGAGCCGCGAATTCTAGCCGATCGCCTCACGCACGCGTTTGAGACCCGGCAGCGCCCGCTCGATCATCTCGGTTGGCACGCAATAGGACAGCCGGAAATAGCCGGGCCGGCCAAAGCCGCTGCCCGGCACCGCCAGGATGAGCTCTTTCTGGAGGGCCCGCACCAGCTCCACGTCGTCCGGGACCGGCGACTTGGGAAACAGGTAGAACGCCCCACCCGGCTCGATGCACTCGTAGCCGGCGTCGATCAGGCCACCGTAGAACAGGTCCCGGCGGCGACGGTAGGAGTCGACGTCGACCGTCACCCGTTGGAGATCCGCGACCGCCTGTTGCATCATGGCGGGCGCGTTGACGAAGCCGAGGGTGCGGATGGCGAAGGTCATCGCCGCGATGAGCTGATCCGCGTCGGTGGCCTCAGGGTGCACCACCGCCACTCCGATCCGCTCGCCGGGCAGCGCTAGGTCCTTGGAGTGGGAGGTGCAGAAGATCACGTCGCGGAACAGCCCGAGGGTCACCGGCACGTCGTCAACGTAGGCGATCTTCCGGTAGGGCTCGTCGGTGATCACGTAGATCGGGTGACCGACCCGCTCGGAGACCTCGGTGATCAGCGCCGCCAACTCCACCAGCCGCTCCCGCTCGTAAACCACGCCGGTCGGGTTGTTCGGCGAGTTGATGATCAAGACCTTGGTCTTTTCGTTGATCGCCGCGGCGATGGCGTCGAGGTCGAGCCGGAAGTCCGCGTCGGTGTCGACCTTTTTGGCCACCCCGCCGTGGTTGTCGATGTAGAACAGGTACTCGACGAAGAAGGGCGCCAGCACGATCACCTCGTCCCCGGGATCGAGCAGCGCCTTGAGCGTGATGTTGAGCCCGCAGGCGGCGCCCACGGTCATGATCACGTGGCGCCCCTCCACCGCCACGCCGCTCTCCTCGGCGAGCACCGCCGCGATCTTGTCCCGCACCCACGGGAAGCCGGCGTTGGCCATATAGCGGTGGATGCCAACCGGGGGATCGTTGGCCAGTTCCTTGAGCTTCTGCACCAGCTCCGGCGGCGGCTCCATCTCCGGATTGCCGAGGGTGAAGTCGCAAACCTTCTCCGCCCCGTGCTTGGCCTTGAGCTCATTCCCCTCCTCGAACATCCGACGGATCCAGGAGGCGTTGGCCATGAACTGCTCGACCTTTTTCGCGATGGGCACAGGGACCTCCTGGGGGGGGTGGGGAATGGACCGAGCCGACCATGGCATCGCCCCCGGCAGGCGGTCAACAGCGCTGTGGCCGCTGGGATGAATAGGAGGCTGCCACGACTTTACGCCGCCTATTCTCTGTGGTGGAATGGCGCACCCTTGCTCGACGCAACTCCAGGAGTACGACCCCCATGCTGATCGGCAGCGCCCTTCTGATGTTCTCCCTCACCGCCGGCCCGGTCGCTACCACCGGTGACGAGGCGATCGCCGCCACCGACAAGTCGATGACCGCCTTCGATGACCAGACCCTGGTCTACGACATGATCACCAAGGAACCCGGGCGCGACGAGCGCATCCTCACCTTCAGGGCGACGGTCAAGGGGCCCGAGTGGCGACGGGTTGAGTTCCTAGCCCCGGGCGACATCAAGGGCATGCAGATCCTGGTGCGCTCGGTGACCTCCATGTACGTCTACCTACCTGCCTTTGGCAAAGTCCGCCGCCTCGCCAGTCACGTCAAGGAACAGGGCTTCATGGGGACTGCCTTCGGCCACGAGGACTTCTCCCTCGCCACCTACGGCGGTCACTTCGCCGCCAAGATGATCGAGGAGACCGAGCGGTCCTGGCGGGTGGAAGCGACCCGCCGCCCGGGCTCTGAGGTCCCCTTCCCCAAGTTGATCATCGAGATCCGGCGCGACATCAGTCAGCCGGTGCAGATCGAATACTTCAACGAACGCGGTGTGAAAACGAAGACCGAGACCCGGCTGGAGTTTAAGTGCGTTGGCACCGCCTGCGCCCCAAAAACGATCACCATGGTCGATCACACCCGCAACGACATGGTCACCACGATGGTACGCAAGGAATGGCAGATCAACGCCAACGTCCCGGACAGCTTCTTCACCGTCCGGGCGCTGCAGCGCGGGCGTTAGCCGGCGACCATCTCGCGGGTCAGATCCTTGGTGATGTTCTTCTGGTGGGACTCGATCGTCCCGCCGCCGATCTCGAGCAGCTTGGCGTCCCGCCACAACCGCTCCACCTGGTACTCGCGGCAGTAGCCATAGCCGCCGAGCACCTGGATGGCGTTGTCCGCTACTTCCTTGGCGGCGGTGGAGGCGAACAGCTTGCAGGCGTCGGTGCCGAGCCGGTTGCGTTTGTCGGGACCGACGGTGCGCGCCACGTTGTAGATCAGCGCCCGCATCGCCTCGATACTCGCATAGGACTCGCCGATGTAGCGCTGGATCTGGCCAAAACGATTGAGCGGCTCGCCAAAGGCCCGCCGGTCAGCGGCGTAGCGGGTCATCTCCCCTAGGCAGCGGTCCGCGATCCCGAGTGACATGGCGGCGAGGGTGAGCCGCTCGATCTCCAAATTTCGCATCATGTGGGTGAGCCCGGCGCCCTCATCGCCGACCAGGGCGCTGGCCGGTGCCAACACGTCCTCGAAGATGATCTCCGACATGGTGGAGGCCCGCATGCCGAGCTTCTTGAGGGGTTTGGAGACCTCGAGGCCAGGGAGTCCCCGCTCGAGCACAAAAGCGGAGATCTTGCCGTCGACCTTGGCGTAGATGAGGAACAGCTCCGACTCATAGGCGTTGGTGATGAAGGTCTTGGTGCCGTTGATCAGGTAGCCGTCGCCCCGGCGCACCGCGGTGGTGGTCATCCCGAGCACGTCGGTGCCGGCACCGGGCTCGGTCATGGCCATGCAGCCGATCTTCTCGCCGCTCAGGGCCGGCTCGAGGTACTTCGCCTTCAGATCAGCGCTGGCGCTGTGGGCGAAGTTGTTCACGAACAACACCGCGTGGGCGAGGTACGCGAGGGTGAACCCCGGGTCCTGCTTGGCCAACTCGTGGTGCACGATCACCGAGGCGAGCGCGTCGAGGCCAGCGCCACCGTCGGCCTCCGACACCGTCACGCCGATCAGGCCGAGCTCACCGAGCTCCCGCAGCAGGCCAACGTTCATGGAGCCGGCCACGTCCTGCTCCTCGGCCTGGGGCGCGAGCTTGTCCCGGGCGAACTGGGACACCGTCTCGCGCAACATCTGGTGTTCTTCAGTCGGGTTGTAGAGATCGATAAAATCAGCCATGCCGGCCGCCTATACCCGGCGCCAGGGGCTGTCAAACCGCGTCAGGACTGGGCGGGCGGTGTCCGGTATCGAGTCGCCTCAAGAACCGCCGGACTCGAGCGCGTAGTGGTGGAAGGCAGCGATGACCAGGGAGTGGTGGATCTGGCGCGTGCGGATCAGGCTCGGGATCTCGGCCAGGGGCATCAACCGCACCCCGATCTCCTCGTTGCCGTCGAGGTGCCGGCCGTGGCCGCCGGTGACGTTGCGCACCAGCCCGGTGTGGCAGCGGTTGTTTTGGATGGCCGGGTTCGGGGTCACCCAGCCGATGAGCTCGGCCTTCTCCCCCACATAACCGGTCTCCTCCTTGAGCTCGCGCAGCGCCGCGGTGAGTGGGTCCTCGCCTGCGTCGACCATGCCCCCCG
>JAUUZB010000654.1 GCA_030590185.1 Deltaproteobacteria bacterium | reverse complement strand
CGGCAGACCACCGCGAGATCCAGGCTCATCTCCCCAACCTTGATGCTGGTTGGATCCTCGCCCTGCGCCGCGGCGAGGGCCCGTCGGACGCGCCGCTCGAGCTCGGTGCCGCTGCAGCTCGACACCTCGTTGCCGGCCCGCGGGTCGTTACGGTGCGGGGTGGCCTGGTCGTAGGTCATGCAGCCCGACAGCAACAGGATGAGCGGGAAGGCGAGCCCCCATCCGACGGGAATCGCGGCGCGCTCCTGACGCGTCAGGGTGGGATTGCCGGTCATCACCCTCACCGCGGCCGACTCAATCCCGCGCCCCCATGGCGTGTCGGTAGGCGCGATAACGCGCCCAGACCTCGGTTACATAGGCCACGGTCTCGGCGCCGTTGACGTAGCCATGAATCGATTGGGAGGCGAACTCGCGCAGGGAGAGCAGCGGTAACACCTTGGCGATGTCGTCCCACTTGGTTGGATCGAGACCCTGGCGGGATGCGAGGATCCGCGCGTCCTCGATGTGCTCGGTGCCGGCCTGGAAGGAGGCGACCGCGAGCAGGAGGCGCTCCTCGGGATCTGGGAGCTGGGCGAAACGCCCGCGGGTGGCGCTCAGGTAGGCGGCGGCGGCCAGGATCGCCTGTTGGGGAGCGAAGGGATCGCCTTGGCCGAGCTCGCGGATCCTCTTCTCCTGCATCCCGAACAGGCCGCGGCCATGGGATGGCGTCTCGGCCTTGGGGTCAAAGCGGCTCTCCTGAAAGGCGAGGGAGACCAGCAACCGCCAGTCGATGTCGTAGCGCTCACCCGCCTCGCGGATCTTCGCGTCAAAGGGAGAGATGCGACCGTGCTCGTCGAGATCCAGACGGGCCTTGCGGCGCGCCGCCCGCGCCGGTGGTGGAGCGTAGTAGCGGCGGTACAGGGCGTCGAGATCGAGGCGCCGCTGATCGGCGATGAAGGCGTTGAGCTCGGTGAGCAGATCGTCGGCGTCGCGATGCACGGCCCAGGCCAACCCCTGCGGGCGCTCCACCGGCGGGCCGATGACCAGGCTCGGGGCGTAGAGCTGGGCCTGCCGGCAGATGTGGAAATCACACAGGGAGTAGGGCACCCGCCCGGAGGCGACGTCCATCAGAATGCGCTCGGTCTCCAGGCTCTCCCCCTCGATGATCACATTGACCGGGCGCCGGCCGGTGGCCTCGAGCAGGCCATTGAGATGGGAGAGGAAGGCGAAATAGGTCGACCGCTGGCGCACGTGGACACGCTTGCCAGAGAGCTCCTCGGCGTTGTCGATCGGCTTTTGTTTCTCGTGCCAGACGATCCGGATGTGGGTCATGCCGTAGGGCTGGGCAAAACTCACCTGCTCCTGGCGCTCGGCGGTGACACCCATGCCAGCGCCGATCAGGTCGCCTTGTCCACGCTGCAGCATCGGGATCAAATCGCCCCAGTTGGCGGGCACGTTGACCTCGAGCTTGACGCCAATGTGCTTGGCAAAGCGCTCCGCCAGCTCGTAGTCGAAACCGAGCTGGCGACCGCGCAGCACGAAATAGGTGAAGCCGTTGTTGCGGGTCAGCAGCCGCAGCACACCCCGCTCCCGCACCGCCAGCAGCCCGACCGCCTGCTCGGGCGCCGGCGTCGAGACGATGGGCCCGGCGTCGCTACAGGCGCAGATGCCGACAGCGGTGAGCGCGGTGAGAAAGGCCGCGAGCCTGATCCTGAACGACGCCATCATCCCCCTCGGGTTACCCTGGGCTCAATAGGCCACCGCCATCGTCAGGGGGCCGTGGGGAGTAACCCCGTCGAGTCGCACCAACCTCTGGCCGGCGAGGTCGACCGCTGACGACAGCTCCTCGGGCGGCGCGATGGTGATGGTCTTTCCCGACTGCCCCAGACGCGCGACCAGATTGCCGCAGATCAGGTTGGCGAGCTCCTTGGTGAGATCGATCCGATCCGCCGGCCCGAGGCTGCTGACCTTGAGGATCTGTTTGCCCCCCTCGTCCGCGGCCCCGTCGGGCACCGCCAACATACAACGCGCCTCGACCTCGCCGCTGATCGTAACCTGTGCCGCGTTGCCCTCGAGGCTCAGCTCGGTCCCATCGACGACCACCTCACCCGCCTTGGCGCCCACGCCCCAGTAGCGGCGCACCATCTTGATGCCGAGGTCAAAGAAGTCGGAAGCCAAATCGGCGACCAACACGCTCTCCGGTACCGCGATCACCTCGCGGGCAAAGGCGGCCTGCTCCTGGTTGAAGGTCTCCAACGCTGCGTTGACCTCCTCACGGGAGGCGAAGCGCAACAACACCGCCGCCTCACCAAAATAGATGTGGCTGTTGCGTTGGGCGGCGAGCAGGATTTGAACGTCGAGCTCTTCGAGCACACCGAGCTGTACCGCGGCCTCGCCGAAGCGGATATCCTGGCTGAGCTGCAGCTGATTGACCCGCGACGCGTCGGACTCCGCCAGCAGTCCCTGGCGGATGGCGAACTCACCGATGCGCAGGTTTTGCAGCTCCTGGTATTCGATCACCTTGAGGAGCTGATTGGCGGTGATGACCCCCTTCGCCAACAGGTACTGCCCAAAGAATTGAACCGCCATGGTCGAATCGTCCTCGTCCGCTCCCCCGGCTCCACTCCTGTCTAGATGCGCGCCTCAGATCGCAGTGAGAATCTCCCGGATGGCTTCCGCCTCAAAGGGCTTGGCGATCACGTTCTTGGCGCCGAGCTTGAGGGCCTGCACCACCGTGTCGCGCGAGCCGCCGACCGAGCTGATCACCACGACCTTAGCGTTCTCGTCCCGTTGCAGGATCGACTGGGTCGCCTTGAGTCCGTCCATCAAGGGCATGACGATATCCATGCAGACCACGTCGGGAGAGAGCTCGCCGTAGAGCTTGACCGCCTCGGCGCCGTTCTCGGCGCGACCGACCACCCGGAAGCCGTCGAGCTCTTCGATGATCAACTCGAGCTGCCTGGCGGTAACATTCGAATCATCCACCAGGAGGATCGTTTTGGTCCCACCCATCCGGTTCCCCGTGCCGCGCCCTGACTCGGCATCTCAGCGTCGCCGGAAGGGCGACCAGTCCAGGTTAAGCGATGGGCGAGTAAGAGACAATCCGATGGGCACCTTTCCGACGCGTTTCGTGATCGGCGGCCCCTCGGACGCTGCGCCGCACATGGCACCGGCTTGGCCTGCGCCTGCCCTATCTGTCACACTCGCCGCGTGTACGAACAACGATCACTCTCCATCGACCTGGCCTCTGGCTTCTACCGCATCGACCGGCTCCGCGATCGCGAAATCATCGGCCCGGTCGACTTCGGTTTTCGCGAGTGGGTGCGCGCCCGGGCGCTCTGCATCGGCGGCGGACCGTTCATGGGCTCGGTCCTGCCCGGCTCCAATCGGTTGATCTTCACCGGCCACTCCCCCTGCTGGGAGGGCTTCTACATCTCGACCATGGGCGGCGCGGCGCTCACCTTTGAAAACGTCGGGATCGACTACGTCAGCTTGAGCGGTCGTTGCCCCACGCCCTCGGTCGTGATCCTGAGACGCGAGGGACAGGAGCAGGTGGAGGTCGACGTCGAGCCGATCGATCCCCAGGCGGCGTGGGCCGGCAATGGCGATGAGGAGAGCGGTTTCTTCGCTCTGCAACGCCACCTCTGGACACGCTTTGTCGATCGCTTCTCGAACCAACCACGGGTACTCGGGGTCGGGCCAGCGGCGTTGGCCACCGACTTTGGCGCCATCGGCTCCTCTAAGGTCGACAAGAAAGGCCTGACCCACGTCGACTGCTGGGCCGGTCGCGGCGGGCTCGGCAGCCAGATGGCGAGGGAGCACAACCTCTTCGGCGTCGTTTTTGGTGGTACCCACATCGACCGGGACCTCGACGACCGCAAGGTCGCCGATGTCTACTTCAAGAAGCGCTACCAGGTGCGCATGATCCTCAAGGACAAGGACTCGACCACCAAGTACCGCTACGACCCGGACCTCCAGACCGGCGGCACCCTCGGGGTCAACTTCACCAAGCTGCGCGACAAGATGTTCTCCTTCAACTACCGCTCGATCTG
>JAUUZB010000966.1 GCA_030590185.1 Deltaproteobacteria bacterium | reverse complement strand
CGGCGTCCGCCGCGTCACCCTCGTCCGCCGCGTCACCCTCGCCCGCCGGGTCAGTCGCGCCGGCCCCGTTTGCCCCGTTGCCAGCGCCGTTGTCGCCGTTGTCGTCGTCGAGTGGCTGGATCGTGCTGACCGCGTCGAGGATCTCGGTGACCTTTGACTCCGCCGCCGCGATGGCGTCCGGGTCTCCCGCCACGGTCGCCACCGACTCCTCACCGCGTTGCTTGCGCCGGGCCTTGGCTTCCTCGGCAGCCACGTGCTGCTGAACGAGGAGCGCCTTGAGTCCCTTGAGCATCGCCTGCTCCCCGATTGGCGCTAAGCAATTGGTCGGCGGGGCCATGATTTTGGTGCTACCGATGGCGGCGTAGAGCGCGTCGACCTGTTGGCGATCGAGCTCCCGGGGACGGGTGATCGGTGGGATGTCGGTTTTGGCGATGATCTCGCCGGCGAGCCGGCTGGTCACCCGGGAGAACTCCGCCGACAAAAAGCTCTGCAGGGTCCGGGAATGGGAGCCCTGGAGCATGCGCATCAGGATACCGAGCTCGACGCCGTAGGGATGCGGTTTGATCTCCCGGGTCTCCGGTGGCAGCTCCTCGGTAACCCGCGGATAGACGATGGGCGGCCGGCCGGGGCGCCAGTACTCCATCCGCACGTGCGGGTTGGAGGAGGCCACCGCCTGGATGTACTCGTCAACCGAACGCTTGCCGCCCTTGTAGGAGGCCTCCATTTGGATGGAGACCCGGGTGCCGTGATCCTTCCCTTCCCAGTCGACCGTATCTTCCTTGATGATCTTCGGTCGGTTGACCGCCGTGTCGATCATCAACTCGCAATAGATCGCCGGTCGATGGGGCGCGGTCTTCGAGGTGACGACCACCGGTCGTCCGGTGGTCAGCTGACCGTACATACCGGCGGCGCTGATGCCGATGCCCTGTTGGCCGCGGGATTGCCGTAGGCGGTGGAACTTCGAGCCAAAGAGGAGCTTGCCGAACACCTTGGGAATCTGGGCCTTGATGATGCCCGGCCCGTTGTCCTCCACGGTCATCCGGTAGCGGTTGCCGTCGACCTGCTCGAGGCGAATGATCACCTCCGGCAGGATGCCGGCCTCCTCACAGGCGTCGAGGGAGTTGTCGACCGCTTCCTTGACCGAGGTCAGCAAGGCGCGCGAGGCGTTGTCAAAGCCGAGCAGGTGGCGGTTCTTGGTGAAGAACTCACTGATCGAGATGTCCCGTTGCAGGCCGCCGAGGGTCTCGGCGTTGACGCGCTGCCGGCCCTTGTTCTTTGACGCCGCCTTCTTGGCAGGCGGTGGGGCTGCCTTTTTCTTCGCCGGGGGAGAGGTTGGCTCGAGGGCGAAGGGGAGCTCGGTCTGGGGAGCGTTCTTGGTGCGGCGGCTAGCGGCGGCCGACCTGCCCTTGGGGGCCGCGGGCCGGGCGGCCGGCTTGCCCATGGCCTTAGCCTTAGCCTACACCTTAGCACTGGGGGCCGCCTTCTTCGCCGTGGCCTTTTTGGCAGGCTTGGGCTTCGCCTTGCTCTTCGGCGCCTTCTTCTTGCTGGTGGGACGTCGGGATGCTCGCTTCTTCGCCAAGTCGGGACCTCTCGCCGTGTAGTTTTGAACGTCGAGGCACTAGCGGAGGGGATCGCGAAAGTCAAACGAGTATTCTAAGAAGACTCTTGCGCCCGGCCTCAGTCGCGGGTGTAGCCGAGCGCCTCGAGCGCCTCCTCTTCCTCGGGCGAGAGGAGTGGTTCCGGAGGAATCGTGGTGCCCCCAACCTCACCGACCCAGGCGTGCAGGCGCTTGGCCAGCTGCGCGACGCGTTCCGGTTGCAACTCCGCGAGGTTCGATTTCTCGGCCGGATCCTGTTCGAGATCGAACAGCTGGTAGTAGAAGCCGTCCGTTGAGGGGTAGGCGATCAGCTTGTCGGGCCATTGGCGCAGGGTCAGGATGAGACCCTCCTTGGTCAGGGGAGCTTCGATCTCGGGCACCCGTTCCGGCTCGGGTCGGGCGGTGCTGAGGATCGGTCGCTGGGGATCCCCCGGCTCCTGTCCACGGATCAGCGGCAACAAAGCACGGCCGTGCAGCCCCGTTGGGATCGGAAGCTGGAGGTAGTCGAGAATCGTCGGCAGGATGTCGACGTGGTGGACCGGGACCTCGATCCGCCGCCCCGCGGCTTCGTTCCCGGGCAGGCGAATGATCAACGGTACGTGGATCTGCTCGTCAAAGGCGCGGGCGCCGTGGTCAAAGGGCCAGGAACGGTCGCCGAGGGTCTCACCATGATCGCCGATGAAGATGACCAACGCCTGGTCCCAAAAGCCGTGGCGTCCGAGGGCGTCGATCAGCTCACCCACCATGGCGTCGGCGTAGGCCACCTCGGAGTCGTAGAAGCGGGTGTACTCCTCGAGTTGATCCGGCGGCCCCCCCCGGGCTCGCACGTAGTGGAGCCGACCGGCGCGCATCCTCGTGCGCCCGGGTTTGGCGAAGCGACGCACATACTCGGCGGGCGGCACGTAGGGGTAATGCGGATCGAAGAAGTGCACGAACAATAGATTGGGCGCCCGCTGGTGAGCCTCACCCTTGAGCCAGCCAACCGCCGCCTGCATCGTCTGCTTGGCGAGACGCTCGGTCCGGCTGGTGAGCGTGTCATCGTAATGTCCGAAGCCGCGGTCGAGGTTGGTGTGCTTCTTTTGTAGCGTGTAGCCGCTGACAAAGGCCCCGGCGCGATACCCATCATCGGAGAGATGCTCAGCTAGGGTCTCGACGCCGTCGCGGAGCTGATCCCGATTGCGCAGCACGCCGTGGCCAAAGGTGTGCAGGCCGGTAACGACCGTGGCGTGGGAGGGGGCGGTGTTGGCGGCGGGGGCAAAGGCGGCCTCGAACAGGATCCCGTCCTCGGCGAGCCCGTCGAGGTTGGGGGAGGTATCTCGGGCGTAGCCGTAGCTACCGAGGTGATCCGGGCGCAGGGTATCGATGCTGACTAACACGACGTGGGTATAGTCGCCCCGACTCGTCATCCACATGGAGAGGAGGACGGTTCCGGCGGCGATCGCCGCTATGCTGATCGCCAATCGCCGGTGCTCGGCCAGGAAACGG
>JAUUZB010001124.1 GCA_030590185.1 Deltaproteobacteria bacterium | reverse complement strand
GGTGCGCCCGCTGGCCAGCCTGGTGGCGGAGGGGGACGCGCGCGTGGTGCAGGCGGCGATGTGGGGTATTGGCGAGATTCGTGTGTCGGATCCGGTGGTCGAGTCCGTGTTGGCCGACGCCATCAAGGCCCGCTTCTGCCCGGCGGAGGCCACCGTGGCGCTCGGCAAGATGGGCGGCCCCGAGTCTTTGCGTGTCCTGCTCGGCGAGGTGAATCGCGGTGATGCGGTGCCGGCCCTGGTGGCGGCCGCCCGACTGGTCGAGCGCCATCTCCCCTTTGACGTGCCGGACAACCAGCTCAAGGCGCACGTTACTACCCTTAGAAACCTGATGGCGCGCAGCGCCGAACCCGCGTCCCGCGCCCTGGCGGTGGTCATCCTCGCCCGCCTCGGCCAACCCCTTACCGACGACGAAATCGACGCAGCAATAGACCTCAGCTGACCCTGGAGAACCCGATGGTCAATCCAATCAATAGAAACGTCACCGCCCCGAGTGGCACCACCGTGAACATGGATGGCGACAAGCTCGTCATCAGCCGCCAACCCGGCCGGCCCAACCGGCCGCCCTTCCTCAACGCCAACGTCGAGGCGATGCACCAGCAGGTGGAGCAGGGCAACTGGAAGGCGGCGCGGGGCAAGCTCGAGACCCTCGCGGCGCGGCACAGCGACCCGAACAACCCGCTGCCGCCCAAGGACCAGGTTGAGCTCGCCAAGGCCCTCAAGGATACGATCAAGGCGGCCGAGAAGGCGGACGAGCGCAGTGTCCTCGTTTGGATCCTGAGCATCCTGGCCCTCGGCATTCCGTTGCTGATCGACGCCCTGGTCACCAACGACCACGAGGCGCTCGAGAAGGATGCCAAGGCGTTGCAGGCCAAGCTGCAACAGGCCGGCTGGGACCCGAACACCGATCACGACGTCGGGATCATGGCCACCGGCGCCGACGGCGACATGTCGGGGCACATGAACCTCTACGTGGGCAACCCGCTGCTGGGCACCACCAGCAAGCTGGCCGAGGGGCTCGGCGGTCCGTTCGTGGGCATGAGCGACGCGGTCGCCACCCAGCATTACTCCAAGAACCGCATCGTCGAGCCGGCCGACTTCGAGGCCAGCACCGGCGTCGTCCTGATCGAAGCGAGCAGCCGCCACATCGTCAGCCAAGACGCCACGGGTTTCTACCGCATGGCGCTCGACGGCAAGCCGGTCTTCAAGGGGGCCGACGACGCGCTCTACTTCGAGCCGGAGAACGGCCAAGCGGCCCAGCCCTGCCCGGCGGGGGCCGAGGCCCAGGTCACCACGACCCGCATCTCCGACGGTGACGTCGGTGCCCGGGCCCGGTTGCCGAACGACCCGGACCCGCGTCCCAACATGCGGTTCACCTGGCACGGCTACTCCTCCGGCGAGCTCAAGGTCGGCTGGTGGGGCCAGTGCGAGTCGAGCGGCATGCTCGGTTCCATGGGCTTGATGCCAGCGCCCCAGGGGGTGATCCTCTACGACGAGAAACGCGGTGGCGAGATTTCCCTCTCGGCCAACGAGATCAACTCGATGATGGTCTTCATGGGCCGCAGCAACTACTTCGGCACGCACCCGGCCGAGGTGGCCGGCGCCATCAACCGCCAGGAAGAAGTGATCGACGGCGATCCGGCCCACGACTTCCACAGCTTCGTGATGAAGCAGATCGAGAGCGGAATTCCGTTCAATCTCGAGGCGCACAGCTACGAGCAGATCTGGAATTACCCGGTCCACCAGGCCTCGGTAACGCCGGATGGCCGGCGCAAGCACTTGCCCGGCGGCGGGTCGGAGCAGCGCTACGAGATGTTGCTCACCAAGAGCAACGGCTCCACGGTGACCTACGCCTACACCATCGAGTACGATTCCCGCGGCAAGGTGGTCGATAGTAGCTGGGACATGGCTGCCAACGAGCGCGCCAACGGCAAGAACCACGCGGTGCCGGACAAGCTCAAGAGCTACTTCAGCCTGCGCCAAACCCGTATCGAGTTCAACAGCGGCCGGCTCACCTATTATGAGGACAACCGTTGGACGCCGGAGGCGGTGGCGATCGTGGCGGACCTCTACTTTGCCAGCCAGGTCCTGCCGGAGGAGAACGAGGCGCGCATCTATGCAGTGCGCACCGCGGACGGCAAGCTCTTGCAGATGAGCCAGGCGGAGTTCGAGGCCTTCAAGGCCTCGCGGGCGGAGGGGGCGACCGGGACCGGGGGCTGAGCGCGGGAGCGGCGGCGCTTGGTTAACGCCGGGAACGGCGGCGCTTGGCTAACGCCGGGAACGGCGGCGCTTGGCTAACGCCTTGCGCAGTCGACCGGTCTCGACCAACTCCACCAGGCGCCGGCGGCTCTTCTTGGTGTCGATGGGGCCGAACCAGGTGCGCTCCCCGTCGTGCTCCACGCCGACCACCGGGGGCTTGCAGATCTTCTGGCACTTTGCTGCGTTGACTTCGGCCACCCCGGCGAGCGCTTCGATCAGGGCGCGCTGATCCCGCTTGGCGCCGGAGCAGTGCTTGCCGGCGCAGAGATGAACGATCGGTGGAGACATGGGCCGCAAAGGTGGTGCCGGGTGCTGCAGGTGGCAACCCCGGCTGCTTCGGATGGTCCGGTTGACCGCCGCCCCGCGGGGTGGCCTCATGGGGC
>JAUUZB010000688.1 GCA_030590185.1 Deltaproteobacteria bacterium | reverse complement strand
CATTGGGGAGAGCCGCGACCACGTCGACGAGACGGTGTCTGTTTGTGCGCAGCGCGAGCGACGCTCGGCCACCATAGGCGAGGTGCCGTTCCGGCGTCTCTTTGCGCCGCCACGGCGCGCGGCGCGTGTTCGGTTTTGGTACACGGCGGTTGGTGAAGGAACTCAGGCGTGTCGGGTGCGGCTGACCGCGGGTTGGGGTGGGGCCAGCGTCGAGTCTGTCGTCGAGATACCGCGGCGGGGGGCGTCGGCTTGGCGCGAGGTGGAGATCGAGGCACAGGTGGAGGCGGGCGACCTGACCGTGGTCGCGGCGGCAGAGGGGTGTGGCGCAAAAACGGTGCGGGTGGCGATTTCGGAGCTGATGGTGGAGTCGGCGGTTCGCGTTACGGCCGGGACCAACGTTATCGTGGTGGTGATCGACACCCTGCGGTTCGACCACCTGGACTGCAGCCCGGTCACCGCGGACCTCGCGCCCAACGTCACCCGTCGCCTGTGCGGGCGCGGTACGTTTTTCGACAACGCCTTCTCCACCACCAGTTGGACCTACCCGGCGTTGGCCTCCATCCTCAGCGGCCAGCTGCCGAGTCAGCACGGCGGCGTCCGCCTGCACCAGCGCGGGCAGCACGAGGTTCGGCGCGGGACGATCCTGCTGCCGGAGATCCTGCGGTGGTCTGGCTATCGGACCGCCGCGGTGGTCGCCAATTGGCAGGGGGGGCGTGGCCTGTGGCGCGGTTTCGATCTGTTCCACGAGCAACATGCCTATCGCAAGAGCGGCGGCAAAGAGATACGCCGCGCCGCGCCCGCTGTGGACCGGGCGCTCGGTTGGCTCGAGGCCCGCGAGCCCGGCCTGCCGTTTTTCCTCTGGCTCTTGGTCATTGACCTGCACGAACCGGTGGACGCGGCGTTGCGACACAACGGCCTACCCGCGGCTTGCGTCGGGATCGAGCCGGTACCCTACCGCTGGCGTGGTCTCCAGGCACCCGGTGACGGCCGGGTGACCCCCGCAATGGAGCGCAGGATGGCCTGTCGGCGCGAGCTCTATCGCGAAGCCGTGCGTTACGTTGACCACCACCTCGGCCGGCTGTTCGACTACCTCGACGCGTCCGGGCTCGCCGACGAGACCGCGATCATCCTCACCTCCGACCACGGCGAGGAGTTCTGGGAACACAAGGATGTCGAGTCGAGCGGCGGTATTGGGCACGGCCACACGCTCTATGAGGAGCAGGTGCACGTGCCGGTGTTGGTCGTGCCGCCGCGCAGCCACGGGCCGGTCGTGCCGCGCCGCAGCGAGTTGGTGTCGTTGACCGACCTATTCGCCACGGTCCTGGGTTTTGCCGGCGTCACTCCGCCCGTGGCGACCGCCTCTCGCGATCTCGTTCCGGCCACCCGCGGCGCACCATTGCGGCCCGCGACCGCGCTGCTCAGTGAGACGACCATGTACGGCCCCGACCGTTGGGCCGTCACCACTGAGCGCCTGCGCGCCATCCAAACCGGCGCCGACCGTATCGACGTCTTCGACCGGCGCTCCGATCCAGGCGAGCAAACTCCCCTGCGAGCCGCGCACCCGCTCCACCAAGAAGCCACCGAGTTGCTGCGCCGCTGGTTCGCTCATGAACCGGCTGGAGTCGATTTCTCCCCCGACGATCGCGCTGCCCTGCGGGCCCTCGGCTACGTGGAATGATACCCCCGTAACTTCACGATATTGCGCGTGAAAAATGGTATATGGTGGTGTCAGGCACTACTATATACCATTTCTATTCCTTTGTTTTCAACAGGTTGTCTTTTTCTGGCCTGGTCTCGTCGGAAGTCGTGCACCCAAGACCGACGTTTCTCTGGGTACATCTTCGTAACTAGTTGATATCCTAGACGAAAAATGATATATAGTAGTGCCTGACACCACTATATCTGACCAACTGGGCGCCCGGTGTCATCGGTGCTAAACTTCCGGCGTTGTGTCTCGAGCCCGAGGTGAACCCGTGAAGCTGAATGCGCTCCTAAACAAGCTGGTCATCCTGCTCTTTCTCATCGCTGGGGGCTGTTCCTCTGGCGGCGACGATGGTGGCTCCGGCGGCAGCTCCGGTGGCAGCGGTGGATCTGGAGGCGTCACCGGCGGGACCGGGGGCAACGGCGGGGCCGGGGAGCCGGCGCCGTACCCGTCGTTGGTTTGGGATTTCAAAGAGGTCGACGTGGACGACCCGACCCATCCGGCGGGTGTCCAGGGCAAGCTGCTGCGCGCGGCGGATGGCACGCTCTACTACGGCTACTATAAATACGTCGCGCCCGATGACACCTGTGACATCGCCGTGTTTGGTGGTGGGACCGCACCGAACATTAGTTACGAGCTGCGGCTGACGGTGTTGGGACCGGCGGCCACGGATTGGACCACGCCGGAGATTGCCCCCCTCGCTGACGTGGGGGGCGCCGCCCTCGCGCACGCCACGTCGCTGTTCGGCCTCGACGGCACCATCGAAGCGGCCACCGACAATCCGGTGTTCGCGCTCGCGGCGGGTGAATCCGGTCTCTTCTCCTGCGGCTCATCCGACCTCGTCCTGGCCCGGCGAACCGGCGTGGACGCCTGGACCTTTGAGGCGCCCGTTACGGAGAGTGGCGCCTGTTGCTCCCTCGAGGATTGCAACGGCGATCCCGCCTGCAACAACGGCACGGACGTCGGAGCATGGGCGACCATCGCCGAATCCCCCGGGGGAGCGCTGTCCGTGGCCTACACCGACTACCACAACTTCGCGGACCAGGACGGCCAGACAATGCAGGGCTACGAGCTGTGGGAGGAGTCCGGCGCGGTCACCGGCCTGCGCCCGTGGGACGGCCTGGGGGTCTATTCCGACATCGTCTTTGCCGGCGACACCGCCATCACCGCCCACGCGGGCTACAACTCCGCCGGCCTGTGGGTCCTGCGCCAGGAAGGCAGCGCCGGGGCTCCCACCGATTGGATCGAGGTCTTGGCCGTGCCCGGCGTTGGGGTGGGCGAGAGGATCTCCCTGGCCGTCACCGAGGACGGCACCGTGGGCTTGGCCTACCACGAGGTCAGCGACAGCTTTGGTACGAACGTGCACGACCTGCGCTATTGTGAGTCGACCGATGACGGCGCCACATGGAGTACCTGCGATAACGTGGGCGATCAGGTTCGACAGGTGGGCTACTATCCCTCCCTCGCCTACGACAACGAGAACCGCCCGCTCATCGCCTATCGATTCTGTGGCGTGGACAGCTGTGAGAACGCCTATGACGGCCTGCGGCTGGCCTGGCGCGAGCACTCCGGCGAGTGGAACACGACCACGGTCCACGACGAGGCCACGAGCAAGAGTGGGTTGTACAACAGCCTGGTCATGGACCCGGTTACCAACGAGCCGACCATCGCCTTCCACAATCACACGCGCGGCGCGGCGTACATCGCCCGCGGGGATTTTTTCTAGAGCGCCGAGCTCACGGCACCTCATCGGCCCCCACGTCCGGCGCCACGCCGTCGCGCGCCTCGCCGTCGATGTCGTCAATGACGTCATAGAGGGGCTGTGTCACCAGGGGCTCGCCGCTGCCCTCGCATCCATGGAGCGTTCCGACCGCCGCCGGGTCGAGGTGGAGGTCGTAGGTGTACGCGAAGTCGGGGCCCACGTCCTCGCGGATGAGCAGGGGGCACGGGTCGGTGACTCCGTCGGGGAGCGGGTCAGCGAAGAAGGTGCCCGAGAAGTCCACCGCGTGGGCGCCGTCGTCGGTGATCATGGCGATGTGTTTTTCCAGGAGGAGCTCGTGGTCCTGCACGAGCGACCAGCCGCCGACGATCTCGTATTGGAGGTCGTAGGTTCTCATGGCGTTCTCCGTTTGGCTCGTCGTGACCAAGCGCGCCGATGGCCCGCTCCCATCCACCACCATGCTGCTG
>JAUUZB010001142.1 GCA_030590185.1 Deltaproteobacteria bacterium | reverse complement strand
TGAGCGACATCGAGAACGCCATCGAGCACACCCACGCTCAGGGGGCGCTGTTCTCGCCCAATCATCTTTTCCTGCCCGACATCGCCTGGGCTTGGGACGTACGCAACGTCGACGCCCTGGAGGTGTGGAACAGCGGTTGGGCCCTGGCGTCGCCGGCCACCTACGCCGAGGATCTCGCCGCCTGGGTGGCTGCCCGGGGCGAGGCTAGCCCGCTGTTTGAGCGTGGCATCGCGGCCGCTGATCGAGGCGGCTCCGGGCAAACTCTGACCTACTACGAGGCGCTGCTCTCCCGCGGGCATCACGTCGCCCTCGTCGGTGGCAGCGATCGCCATATGGTGGTGCTCCCCGGGTTCCCGACCACTTACGTGCAGGCGGCCAGCCCCGATGTCGACGGTGTGGTGGCGGGCATCCGGGCGCGCCACACCTTCGTGACCCGCACGCCCGCTTCGGTGCAGCTGGTCGGGACCTTGACCGTGGCAGGCCGCCCCTACGCCTTCGGCGACCAGGTCCCGGTACCGGCGACTGGGGCCGAGGTCGAGCTCGAGGTTCGGGTAGCGCGGGCGACGGGCGGACGCTTGCAGATCATCACCGGCGGGCGGCTGGTCTGTGACGAGGCCCTGGCCCGCACCGACCCGCTCGGGGTGCCGCTGTTCACCGCCGAGATCGCCGATGCGGATGGCACCTTCTCCGTACGCTGGACCGCGGAGCCCGGGGACTGGGTCTACGCGTTGGTTCACGAGCCGCTCATCGGCGAAACGATGGACAGCGATCTCGAGGCTCGGGTGAGGGAGAAGGCCGGCGGCATGGTGGAGAGCGGCGGCGACGTCGAGGATTTGATCCCGGTCCTGATTGATCTGATCCCGGACGCCGTGTTCGATCCCGTGCGCTTTTGTAAGCCGGAGGAGTGGGAGCCCACCATGTCCCAGTGCGTGACAGCCGACATGACCGTCCCGGGATCGGTTTACGTCCCCGACCTTTGGGACCGAGCCATGAACGTCGTCATCGAGGACGGCGTGGCCTCCGATTGGACCATGGGCGCCGTCGCCTCGGCGATTCTGTTTATCGAGGAGTGATGTCGAGCGGCGGGCGGCCGCTCAGCGCCGCTCAACGCCGCTCAGCGCCGTCGGCGGTTCGGCGGCGGTGGTGGCGGTCCGCGGCGTTTACCATGGGGCGGCGGATGCCCTGGTCCACTCCCGCCCCCGCCCCTGTAAACGTAGGTCCGCTCGACCCGCACGTTACGGCCTGGTCGGAAGTAGCCCGGCTCGCAGGTCCAACGGGAGTTCTGCACGCGGATCGCCAAATCCTGGGCCGGCTTGTTCCAGTCGCGCCAGATCGCGTGGATTTTGCCCTGGGTGTTGGTGGTGTGCTTCTGCTTGGGCACGGCACAACGGTGGTCATCATCGGGGTTGGGCTGGTTGTTGCCGGAGCAGCCCCGGCAGAGGCGCTCGCCGATCACGATCTTGGCGCCCGGGATCGCCTTGCCGTTCGGCGCCACCACCGTGAGCTTGAGCCCGGACACATCGGGCTGCGCGTGGGCGGGCTGGAGCATCAGCAGGCCGGCACCCGCCACCGCGGCGGCGAAGAGAAGGCCCATGAACGTGGAGAGGAATACTTTCTTCACTGTTACCCCCTTGGTCGGGTGACAAGAGTATCAACGAATGAGGCAGCGGTTTGATTCAGGCCCAAGCCTCGCCTGGGACGGGAGGTCTGTCAACGGAGAATACCGCTGTCCTTTGATTTCAATGGGTTAGGTGAGGAGCATCTCTCAGTCACCCTTGGCCGCCTTTGTCTTGCGCCGCTTGGCCACCGGCAGGCGCACGATCGTCTTGAGCTTCTCCGGCGCTACCCGCTGCGGATCCGAGAGGTAGATCTCGGTCACTGGATCCTTGGCGCGATAGCCCTGGTCGCCGGCGAAGCTCTCGAGCCGTTGGTAGGTCTCGTCGAGCTTCTCGTACGGTCCCAGATGCATCACCTGCAGGCAGCGGCTGGCCCTGAGTGTCACCCGCTTCGCCTTGGAGGTGTCGAACTCCTTGCGGCTGAGCACGATCTTCTGTCCGCGTTTGAGCTCCTTGGCCGTGATCGCCTCCGGGATGCGGCTCACCACCCGCCAGCGCCACTCGCGGCGCGGGGTGTGTTGCGGGTCCTCCACGTCCCAGATCGTTTCGAGCGGCGCCACGGCAAAGTCGAGCTCGCCGGAGAGTTTGAGGGCAAACTGGAGCGTGTAGGCCAGGGAGAAGAGGATCTGGATCGCCTCGAGGTAGGCGTCGCCGTCCGGGCCGCCGCGACCCTCGACGCAGAGGAAGACCCCCTTGGGGATCTCGACCTCCTTGATCCTCTTGCCGGCGGTGTAGGCGTCCTTGTGGAGCTTGCGAAAGTCGATTCGGTCCAAGCTCATCCTCCGGTCAGTGGGTGGGCGCCAGGATACGCGCCCCATGGGTCGGAACCAAGATGCCGGCGCTGCTCTAAAGCCGCGCCACCCCCAAGGTCACCGCATGAAACGAGATCACCAACACTAGAAATACCGCCCGGGCTCGGGCTTGGGAGAGCCCCGGCAGCCAGTAGCCGATGCTCTTGGTCTTGGGACAGGTCCCCACGCAATCGCC
>JAUUZB010000636.1 GCA_030590185.1 Deltaproteobacteria bacterium | reverse complement strand
GGCAGCCATGGGCTCGGATCACCAACTCGAACCTCAGGGAAAGGGCGGCCGCTGGTTGGCGCCCGAGGAGGTGACCGGGTTGTTGGCCGCCTACGGGATCCGCAGCCCACGGGCGGCCGAGGCCGCGAGCGCCGATGAGGCGGCGGAGCGGGCCGAGGAGATCGGCTTTCCGGTGGCGCTGAAGTTGGTCTCTGACACGATCACCCACAAGACCGACGTGGGCGGTGTGCTGTTGGACCTCACTGGTGCGGCCGCGGTGCGCGACGGCTTCGACACCATCGCGCGTCACCTCGAGGAGCTCGGTCGCCGCGACGAGCTCGCCGGGGTGTTGGTGCAGGAGATGCTGCCGCCGAGCGTCGAGATCTTCATCGGCGTGACTCAGGACCCGGCCTTTGGCCCGCTGATCGGTTTTGGCATCGGCGGCGTGCTCGTCGAGATCTGGCGCGACATCGTCTTCCGGGCTCACCCGTTGACCGATATCGATGCCCGCCAGATGATCGAACAGCTGCGCGGCATCAAGCTGCTCGGTGGTTTCCGCGGCGCGCCGCCGGTCGACCGGGAGGCGTTGGTGGACGTGTTGTTGCGGGTCAGTCAGATGGTCGGGGATTTGCCGGAGATTTTCGAGATGGACATCAATCCGCTATGCGCCCTCGGGGAGGATCGGGGCGTGGTGGCGGTCGATGCGCGGGTACGCATCGGGTAGGTCGCCGCGCGGGTGGGAATTCGGCAGGGCGCCGTGCGGGTAGGCACCCGCATGCGGCTCAGGCCTTGACGTACTTTAGAATCACCCCGGCCGCCTCGAGCTTGCCGAGGGTCGGCTCGCAGTCCGTCGGGCCGCCGTCCATGAACGCCTCCATATCGACGTTGGCCATGGCGCCGTAGCCACCGCCCACGCCGCCAACGGCGCCCTGCAGGATCGCGAATCCGGCCTCGCTCAGGGCCGCGCGAGCCTCTCGTTCCTTGTCCGACTTGCAGGTGACAACGTATTTCATGGCCCCGTGCTAACAGACCGCGCCCGGACCGACAACCGCTGGCCGAATCTGCGCAACTGTGACAGATTCCGGCAGATAATCACGGGGTAGGGCGACGTTCGCCCCGTGGGAGAGGTGCGCAGATGAGCTCGATCACCGGCCCGGGCAATGCCCTGAGTGGATTTCGTTGGAGCGACAACGTGGTCGACGACGTGCTCGCCGAGCACAATCTGGTCGACCGCGAGGCGCTGCTCGAAAAGGCGACCGCCTTTGATCAAAACGGCAACAAGTACCTCAGTCGCACCGAGCTGACCTCAGCGGCCGCGGCCCTCGCTGAGGAGATCCCGAGCGGTTTCCGCTGGAGCGCCAACGTGCTCGATGACGTGGCCGGAGCCTACGCCATCACCGACCGCCAGGCGTTGCTCAAGGCGGCGATCACCCTCGACAACGGCAATCGCTACCTCAACCGCACGGAGCTCACCGCGGCTGCGGAACAACTCGCCGCACCCCCAACCGCCAGTTACCGCTGGTCCCCCTCGGTGCTCGCCGACGTGATGACCCAGTCCGGGATCGCCGACCAACAGACCCTGCTCGCCGAAGCGACCAAGCATGACGACGGCAACCGCTACCTCAAGCGCTCTGAGCTCGAAGCCGCGGCCAAGGTCCTGACCGGCGGCCTCGAGGAGCTCGGCATCATCTCCGACCTCGACAAAACGATCATCCCCGCCCACAGCGGCGATCTGCCCGACGCAGCCTACCCCGGTATTGCGCAGCTCTTGCACGAGCTCGAGTTCCGCGGCGGCGGCGAGGCGGGTGATACCCACTACGTCACCGCTCGCACCCCGGACCGCGTCACCCTGATCCCGGACTGGCTCGATGCCAAGGGGTTGCCCGAGGGCGCCATCGACACCGGCACCAGCACCATGCCCTGGGTGGCGCAGCCGGAGAAGGTCGCGGACATCGCCCGGGTGATGGATGCGCATCCGGATCAAAAGTTCGTGTTGTTCGGTGACTCCAGCCACCGCGACCCAGAGGTCTACCGCGAGATCATGGAAGCCTACCCGGATCGCATCGCCGCCGTGTTCATCCACCGGGTGAACAACGTCAACCCCGACCGGGTGGCGGGCATGAACAGCTTCGAGGATTACACCGAGGTGGCGGCCAGGCTCTTTGCGCTCGGCGAGCTCGACGAGGCCGCGGCCCGACGGGTGATGGTGGCGGCGCAGCTCGGGGGGCTCGACGTCACCGACGCGCAGATCGATCAGCAGATCGCAGACCACCGGCCGGGGTGAGCAGGCGCGGAGCAGTCGTGCCCTCGGCGTCCGCCGCTGCCACGACCCTGTTCGCTGAGCTGCGGGCGGTGTTGCAGGGTTTCGACGTTCAGAACTTCGCGGTCTACACCTTCGAAGGGGGTGATGCCGGGTTGGCCTTCTCCAGCGGTGCCGCGACCTCGGTGGCCGCTGCGACCCACGAGACCCTGGTCATCGAGCGGATGCCCTCCCTGGCGCACTTCATCGCGTCCGATGAGACCGTCGCCCTGCGTCCTGTGGGTGAGGAGGGTAGAGATCTGATCGGCGCGCTGCCCGGGCTCTTTGTGGAGCTGCCCGAGGCGAGCGCGGTGTTCAAGATGGGGGCCGGCGACCCGCCCCTCGGGTTGATTGTCGCCTATGGCGAGGTTCCGGCCCAGGCCAGTGACCCGGACTCGCTCGAGGTGCTCACCGGCCGGATCCGTTTTTTTTCGGGCGAGCTCGCCAAACACCGGGCGGATGCCTCCTTGGCGCGGGAGCACGACCGGGCCCGTTCCAAACTGCGGTCGCTGCAGGAGGGGCTGAGTCTGCTGCAGGTCACCGACCAGGTGGCGCTTTTTACGGATCTGATGCAGCGAATGCTCAGCGTCCTCGGCAGTGACGCGGGCATGCTCTGGCTGCGGCGCTCCGGCCAGTGGCGCTGCGAACAGGTGGTGGGCAACGTGCCGCAGAACACCAGCACGATGCAGTCGCTGCTCGAGCGTTGCTTTGTGACCGGCAAGCCGGGCCTGGTCAGCTCCCTCTCGGATGAGGAGACCTGGGAGTTTGACGTCGACACCATCCACATCGCTTCGGTGGCGGTTTTTCCCCTGCGCATCGCCACCAGGGTGACCGGCGCCATGGTCGCCTTTGACGCTACCGTGTCGCGGGATCAGGTCGAGGTGATCGAGGGTACGTCGCTGGTCGGCGGCACCGCCATCGAGACCTGGCAAAATGCCCAGCAGGCGTTGGAGCAACACCGGTTGGAGGATCAGCTGGCGCTCGCCGCCCGCGCTCAACAGCGATTGCTGCCCGCCGGCCAGTGTGATGTCCCGGGCTTGTCCCTGGCGCACTTCAGCCGCTACTGCGATGAAACCGGCGGCGATTATCTCGATGTCATCCCAGGGACAGAGCCCTTCCGGTGCGCCCTCGTGGTGGGGGACGTCTCCGGCCACGGTATCGGCGCGGCCATGTTGATGGTCGACGTGCGCGCCCGGCTGCGTACCCACCTGGAGGCGCGGGAACTCTGGTCGCCGGAGATCGTCCTGGGCGCCTTGAATCGTGCCCTGTGCCAGGAGGTGGCGGAGGCGGAGTTCGTGACCCTGTTCCTGTGCGTCATCGACACCCGCACCGGGGTGCTGCGCTACGCCAGCGCTGGGCACGAGCCGCCGTTGCTCTACAAACCCTGGGAGAGTCGCTGGCAGGAGTTGCCCAGCACCGGCCTGCCCCTCGGGGTCGACGAGACGGCGCGCTACGGAGTCGAGAACCTGCGGGTGGAAGCCGAGGACGTGTTGGTCTTTGCCACCGACGGTGCCACCGAGGCGACCAACGCGGAGGGCGAGCCCTTTGGCGCCGACGGCATCCGACGGGCGGTGGAGATCCACGGCGAAGAGGAGGCCGCTGGGTTGGTGGAGGGCATCGTGGCCGAGACCCTCAAACATCACGGTGACCGGCCTTTTGCCGACGACGTCACCTATTTGGTGCTCAAGGTCGAGCAGATCACCCTGCGCACCGCGGGCGGGCCACCCGAGATGGAGGACGCGCCGATGTGGGTGGAGCGCTTCGAGTGCAGCCCGGCGGCCAAGGATGCGCGCCTGCCGGTGGTCGAGAAGGTGCT
>JAUUZB010000201.1 GCA_030590185.1 Deltaproteobacteria bacterium | reverse complement strand
TTCCTTGGCTCGTCGGAGCCGCGCTTCTCCTGCCGGCGGCCGTAGGCCACGCCAGCATGGCCGGCGACGTTTACAAGAAGGCAGGGCCCGCGGTCGTGCTGCTCCTCGGCTCCGATGACGGCAAGTCCGGCTCGGCCGGTACCGGCTCAGTGGTTACCGCAGGCGGCATGGTGATCACCAACGCCCACGTGGTGATCAACGCCTCTGGTCAGCCGTACAAGACCCTGTACGTATTCCTCAAGCCGCCGAAGGTCACCGGCGATAACAAGCGCGACCTCAGCAACCGCTACAAGGCGACCGTGCTCAAGTGGAGCCCGGCCGAGCAGCTCGACCTCGCGCTGTTGCAAATCGAAAACGCCCCCCCGAACCTACCGACCATCGCCTTCGCCGATCCGGACGAGGTCGGTGTTGGTGACGACGCCGTTGCCATCGGTCACCCGGAGCAGGGCGGTCTTTGGACCCTGACCACCGGCGCGGTCTCCACCGTGATCGCTAACTTTGCCGGCATCCAGGGCAAGCACGTCTTCCAGACCGAGTGCTCGGTCAACCGCGGCAACTCCGGCGGCCCGTTGCTCGACAAGAACGCCAACATGATCGGCATCAACACGAGCATCGCCCGGCGCGGCTCGGGCGGCGTGACGATCACCGACGTGAACGTCGCGCTCAAGTCCTCGGTGGCGGTGATCTGGCTGTCCGGCCAGGGCATGGGCCTCGCCTACGCCGCACCCAAGCAGAAGAAGCAAGAGCTAGTGGTAGCGGTCGCACCGCAGCCGGAGAAGGTGACGCCACCCGCGAGTCGGCCCGCGTCGCCGCCCGTCTCGGCACCAGCGCCCGCCGCAGGGGCCAAGGTCAAGGAGCCGCCCGTGGCGACCATCGTGGTGGCCCAGGAGCCGCCCAAGACACCCAAGGTGGCCAAGCAGATCCGCGAGGCGGGCAAGACGATCGGTACGGCCAAGGCCGCCGAGAAGGTCACCAAGGGCGCCAAGATCGACCCGAAAAAAGCCAAACCGCCCAGGTACCACACGAAGAAACGCCCCATGAGCCTCGCCGACATCCGCCGGGCGCAGATGAAAGAGCTCGAGGACATGATGGACGAGATGAAGGGCAAGATTAACAAGAAGAAGAGCGGCCGGGGCATGGGCCTCTGGTAGGCCTGTCCTGAGCTCGTCGAAGGCCGCCTCGCTCTTCGCCGTGGGGAGCTCGATTCTATGATCCGCACTCTGGCCGTCAATCTGGCGGCGATGATTCTCGTCTCGACGGTTGGCTGCGGACCTCCGCAGCGCACCGTTCGGGTGGCCGCCAATCAGGCCAGTGATCTCTCCGACCGTTGGAACGACACCGACGCGCGGCTCACCGCCGAGGCGTTGATCCCGGTGCTGCTCAACGGCGGTTGGCTCACCACCTTTCGGGATGCGCAGGGTCGCCAGCCGGCCTTGCGGGTCCGTACCATCGTCAACAAGACCGACGAGCACATCGACGCCCAAGTCTTCATCAAGAGCATCGAAAAGGCGTTGGTCAACAGCGGGTACGTCACGGTGCTCGCCCAGGCTGGGGCAGAGCTAGGGTCGGTGCACGCCGAACAGGCCTACGGCCTCGGTGAGAATGTCGCGGTGGAAAGCGCCGCTGGGATAGGGCAGGAGACCGGCGCCGATTTCGTGGTGACCGTGCGCATGACCTCGGTGCTCGACCAACGCGCCGGCCAACGGGTCAAGCTCTACAAGATCGACGTGGAGCTCACCGACGCGACCAGTGGTGGGAAGGCCTGGATGGGCGACCACGAAATCAAGAAGGTGACCGAGCAGGCGGCGGCGGCTTTTTGACGCTGTGACCCAAACTGACGCAGACCAACCGCTCCCCCTGGCGCTCTTCGACTACGAGCTGCCCCCGGAGCGCATCGCCCACGAGCCGATGCGACCGCGGGACGCGAGTCGGCTGCTGGTGCTGGACCGGCGCAGCGGCCGGCGCGAGCACCGCATCTTTCACGATCTGCCGGACCTGCTGGCGCCGGGGGACCTGTTGGTGGCCAATCGCACCCGGGTGATCCGTGCCCGCTTGCGACTGACGCGGCCGACCGGCGGACGGGTGGAGTTGCTGGTGGTCCGGCCGCTCGACGGCGACGTGGTCACGGCCCGACGCTGGGAAGCCCTGGGGCGGCCGAAGAAGGCCCTGCGACCGGGCCAGCGACTCTGCGGGCCGGATGGCGTGGAGCTCGAGGTCGAGGAGCGGCGCGGGGAGACGGTGGTGGTGCGCGGAGCGGCACCCCTGTGGCCACTGCTCGAGGCCCATGGCGAAGTCCCGCTGCCGCCCTACATCGAGCGCGCCGAGGGTCGGGCCGCGGACCGGGACGACTACCAAACGATCTTCGCGGCCGATCGTGGTGCCATCGCGGCGCCTACGGCTGGCCTGCATTTCACCGCCCGTCTCCTCGAGGCAATCGCCGAGCGGGAGGTTGGCCGCGCCGATGTCGTGCTCCACGTGGGCCCCGGGACCTTCCTGCCAGTGCGGCCGGAGGTCGCCGACGACGTACGCGACCACCACATGCACCGGGAGTGGTACGACGTACCGGCCGACACCCAGGCCGCGGTCCTCGATACCCGGGCGCGGGGCGGTCGCGTAGTCGCGGTGGGCACCACCTGCGTGCGGGCCCTCGAGACCTGGCACCGAACCGGGCACGCCTCCGGCGAGTCGGAGCTGTTCATCTATCCCGGCTATGCCTTCGGCTACGTCGACGCCCTGGTGACCAACTTTCACCTGCCGCGCTCGACCCTGATCATGCTGGTGGCCGCGCTCGCCGGCCGCCAGAGCGTGTTTGATGCCTATACTGACGCGATTGAGCGAGGCTACCGCTTCTACTCGTACGGCGACGCCATGTTGATCGTTTAGGCGGGCAGCCCGGCTAGGAGCTCCGCCGCGTCGAAGGTGCCGTCGTCGATGGCGTCACGCAGGCGTTGCATCAGCGACAGGTAGAAGGTCAGGTTGTGGATCGTCGCCAGCCGGTTGTAGGTGATCTCCTTGGCCAAAAAGAGGTGGCGCAAAAAGCCGCGAGAAAAAACTCGGCAGGTGTAGCAGTCACACGCTGGATCAATCGGCCCGCCATCGAGTCGGTGCGCCGCGTTCTTGATGATGATCCGCCCCTGGGAGGTAAACAGGTAGCCGTTGCGAGCGTTGCGGGTGGGCATGACGCAGTCGAACATGTCGATGCCGGCGGCCACGCCGCGCACCAGATCCTGTGGCGTGCCGACACCCATCAGGTACCGCGGGCGATCCTCGGGCAACAGCGGCGCGGTGAAGCTCACGATCCGAGCGATATCCTCCGGGGACTCCCCCACCGATACGCCGCCGATGGCGATCCCATCGAAGGGTAGGGCGGCGATGGTCGCGGCGTGATCGCGCCGGATGTCCTCGAATAGCGCGCCCTGGGCGATGCCAAAGAAGGCGACGTCATCGCGTTGGCGCGCCGCCACGCAGCGCTCGGCCCACCGGGTGGTGCGGTCGACGGCGGCCTGCACGGTGGCCCGATCCGCATCGGCGGGTGGGCATTCGTCGAGCACCATGGCGATGTCGGGGCGCAGCAGCTCCTGTACCTCGACTAGGCGTTCCGGCGTCAGCTCGTGCAGGCTGCCGTCGATGTGGGAGCGAAAGGTCACGCCCTGGTCGGAAACTTTGCGCAGCGAGGTGAGGCTGTAGACCTGGAAGCCGCCGCTGTCGGTCAGGATGGCGCCGTCAAAGCCGGTGAAACGGTGCAGCCCGCCGAGCTCCGCCACCGCCTCGGCGCCGGGCCGGAGCATCAGGTGGTAGGCGTTGGCGAGGCAGATCTGCGCGCCGAGCCCGTGCAGGTCGCGGGGGTCCAGGCTCTTGACCGAGCCGTAGGTGCCCACCGGCATGAAGACCGGCGTATCGATGACGCCGTGCCGCGTGGTCAGTTTGCCGCGTCGGGCGGTCCCGACCCTGTTGAGCACCTCTAGCTTCATGGCGGGCTCCCATACCACGGATTGCGCGGCGTCTCCGTGCTCAGGCATGTCATCTCTTGGTCACCCATGGGCATTGCCCTGGCTACCCCCCTGTGTTATTCGCCGCGGCTCAGAATCGGATCCCAGCGCGGATCGCTCGGGACGAAGGTAGTCGAAATGACGACGTTTTCTCATCAATTGACCCAACTAGTGGTCGCTCAAACCGAGCCTGCGGGTGAGGGCGAGGGCGAGAAACCGGAGGGATTCTTCGGCGGCTTCGGCGGCATGTTGCCCTTGGTCCTGATGTTTGGGGTGATCTATCTGCTCCTCATCCGGCCGGCGAGCAAACAGCGCAAGCAGCATGCGTCTCTGCTGAACGAGCTGAAGAAGGACGACGAGGTCGTCACCAACGGCGGTATCTACGGTCGTATCGTGAATCTCGAGGACCGGGTGGTCACGCTCGAGATCGCTGACAAGGTCAAGATCAAGATCCTACGGGATCGGATCGCCGGGCGTTGGAACCCGAGCACTACCGAGCCGGCCCGCTAGAGCGGCTGGGTTTTCGTTTTTAGGAGTCGTCTTATGGATCGCGGCTGGTATGTTCGCTTCCTGATCGTCATCGCCCTGTGTGCGGGGGCGGCCTATCTGCTCTATCCGTCCTACCAGTATTTTTATGGGGCAACGGCGGAGGAGAGGGCCTCTTTCGAGGAGGACCACAAGGCCTTCTGCCTGTCCCTACCGACCTGGATTTCCTGCAAGAAGTTCAATCTGGGTCTGGACCTGCAGGGCGGTGTCCACCTGGTCATGGGCGTGGAGGCCAGCAAGGCGGTCGAGCAGCGCGCCGATCGCATCGCCGAGTCGCTGCGCGAGGGGCTCAAGGAAGAAAAGCTCGCCTTCACGCGCATCGATCGGCCGCGGGACTCGGCGGAGATCCTGCTCACCCTCGCTGAGGGCACCGACGAGGATGCGGTCGAGAAGTACCTGCGCATGGAGTTTCGGATCCTCGACATCCCGCGGCGCGACGGGGACTTCCTGCGTTTGAACCTGGTCGAGGAGGAGGCCCAATTCATCCGCGACACCGCGGTGGAACAGACGATCAAAACGATTCGTAATCGCGCCGACAGCCTCGGCGTGGCCGAGCCGACCATCGCCCGGCGCGGCAAAGAGAACGTTCTGATTCAGCTCGCCGGCGTCAAGGACCCAGAGCGCGCCATCGACATCATCGGCAAGACCGCCCAGCTCGAGTTCAAGATCGTCGACGAGGAGGGCACCCACGTCTTCGATGAGGTCACCGATCTGCCGGAGGGGGTAGAGCGCAAGGAGTACACCTTCGAGGGGCCAACCGGCGGGCAAGTCCGCGAGGTCTACTTCCACGTCCCGATCCGCAAGAAGGAGGAGCTGCGCGCCTTGCTCGAGCCGATCATCCCCTCCAACCGGGAGATCGCCTTTGGGGAAGCCACCTACGAGAATAGCGCCCTGATCCCGGACACCCTGCGCACCTACCTGGTCAACAACCGCCCTGGGATCACCGGCGACTACCTCACCGACGCCAACGTGCGCCAGAACCCGGACCTGCGCTCCGAGTACTGGGTCACCATGGACTTCGACACCAAGGGCGCCAAGATCTTCGCCAAGCTCACCGAGGACAACACCCGCCGGCACATGGCGATCGTGCTCGACGACATGGTGAACTCGGCCCCGGTCATTCAGGAGAAGATCGCCGGCGGCTCGGCTCGCATCACCCTCGGCTCCGGCGGCGACCCGCAGCGGAAGTTCCAGGAGGCCAAGGACCTCTCGCTGGTGCTCAAGGCCGGCGCCCTGCCCGCCCCGGTGGAGATCCGGGAGCAGCGGCGGGTTGGTGAGACCCTGGGCAAGGAGTCGGTCCAAGCCGGTGGCCTCGCCATCATCGTCGGCGTGCTCCTCGTCATCCTGTTCATGGTCATCTACTACCGGCTCAGCGGCTTCATCGCGGACCTGGCCTTGATCCTCAACATCTTCTTCGTGATGGCGATCTTGGCTCTGTTCGAGGCCACCCTCACCTTGCCAGGCATGGCGGGCATTGTCCTAACCATAGGCATGGCCGTGGACGCCAACGTGATCATCTTCGAGCGCATCCGTGAGGAGATGCGCATCGGCAAGACGCCCCGGGCGGCTATCGAGGCGGGCTACGGCCGCGCCTTCTCGACCATCCTCGACGCCAACGTCACCACCCTGATCGCCGGCGTGGTGCTAATGGAGTACGGCAGCGGTCCGATGCGTGGTTTCGCGGTCACCCTGATCATCGGCATCCTGTCGTCGATGTTCACCGCCATCGTGGTGACCCGGCTGGTCTTCGATTTCTTCGCCGGGCGGCGTCGCCTGCAGAGCCTGAGCATATAGGAGCCGACCATGAGTGCGATTTTTCGAGGCGAGGCGAACATCGGCTTCATCGAGCGAATTCCGATCTTTGGGCTGATCTCCGGCATCATGGTGGCCGTGAGCGTCATCCTGGTGGCGGTGCTCGGGCTCAACTTCGGTATCGACTTCGCCGGGGGCTACGAGATCCAGGTGAAGTTTCCAGAGGCGGTCAGCGATGGCCGGATCAAGGAGATCATCAAGCCGGTGGTCGGCGATGCGCGCGTGCAGCGTTTCGGTGACGAGGCGGATAACGAGTTCCTGGTCCTGGTACGCAAGCACGGCACCGTCACCGACGAGGTCAAGGCCACGCTCAAGGGCGAGTTCATCCGCCTGGCCGGCGGCGAGGAGCAACTCCTGAACTGGACCATCGCCGAGAGCGGTGAGAAGCTCGAGGTGGCGTTTGAGACGACGGTCAGCGAGAAGCAGGTCCGCGACCTGCTCGAGGCCAACGGCCTGCGGATCAAGACGCTCACCAGCAGTGAGCGTGAGGATGAGTCGGCCTATCGGGTGGCGCTCTTCTCCCTCGCCGACCA
>JAUUZB010000200.1 GCA_030590185.1 Deltaproteobacteria bacterium | reverse complement strand
CGAACACCGCCGGGCTCAACTAGGGCGCAAACAGATACACCCCGCCACCACTCGTGCCAACATAGATTCCGCCCCCCGCAGGATCCCGCTCCAGCCCGGCGACCGAATAGGCCGCGCCGATCTCCTCCCAGCTCGTCCCGCCATTGAACGTCTCGAACACCCCGAGACCGGAGCTGGCAAAGAAGTGGTTCGCGTCGTTGGGATCAATCGCCACGCCATTGACCGGGTGGGCCGTGTCGTCCGCGAGCCCCACCGCCGAAAAGGTAGCCCCGCCGTCGGTCGATCGATTCAGGCCCGCGGAATTCCCGCTGTACCAAATTGACCCGTCGGTGGTGCTGAAGACGTCCACGATTGTGTGCCCACCGCCGCCGGCGACCACGACCGTGAACGAACCGTCGCTGGCATCATACTTCGATAGGTTCCCACCCCCGAAAAATGCCACCCCAGCCGACAGCGGCGCGACCCCCCAGGTCAACCCTGCGTCGATTTGGGAGAAGCTCAGCCCCCCGTCGGTGCTGCGGAAGGCGCCGCCGTAGCTGCAACTCACCCAGACGATGTCCGGGTCGTCGGGTGAGCGCTCGACGGCGCCGATGGTGTTGTCGGTGGTGAGTCCGGTGTTGGAAGGGCTCCAGTTCAGCCCGCCGTCGCTGGTCCGCCAGAGGTTGCCGTTATTGCCGCTGACCAGGATGGTGAACGGGTCGCGCGGATCGACCGAGATGGCGTTGAGCCGCTCCGTGTTGAGACCGTCACCGCCGAGCAACTCGAAGCCCAGCCCCGGCGTGTAGCGAAACGGTCCACCCGGATAGACGACACCGAACAATAGATCGTTACCGGCGTGCCAATCGAGGTCGTGGATCGAGCACCCGAACATCCGCGCCTGTGCCAAGCCAACGCCGGCCTCGTAGCGCAGGACACCATCGCTGGTGTGACCGAACAGCACCCCGTCCGGGTGGTCGAGCAGCGAGGAGAAGCGCGGCAGGTCGTGATAGGAGCGGTGGCCGGAGCTGACTAGCTGAAAGAGCCCGCCCTCGTCGATCGAGAGGACGGGGTCGATGTTGAGGCCCCACAACCCGTCGCCGGTCACTCCGAGCTCGAGCTGGCTCTCTGGGTGGGAGGAGGGAAGGCCCGCCCCGTCGAGCTGGGTCCACGTGACGCCGTCATCGTCGCTGCCCCAAATCTGAAAGAGACAGTCCCCGCACGGGTTGGTGTGCACCACCCAACGACCGGAGGGCAGCACCGCGAAGCTGCGTAGGTGCTCCGCGGCGCCGGTGTCGACCGTGTCCCAAAACGACCCATCGATATCGGTGGTGTGTAGCAGCCCATCGATGCCGCCGAGCAGGTAATGACCGGCGACGCTCGGGTGGGCGACGAGGAAGTAGGTCGTCTCCCCCGGGCCGATGGGGTTCCAGTTGGCGCCGGCGTTGTCGGTGGACCACAGGCCATCCCCCTCGACGATGGCGCTCTGATCGTCGGTGGCGTCGATCAATACGTAGCGGGCATTGACGAGCTGGAGCCCGGTTGGCTCCCAGGTCAACCCCAGATCGTCGCTGCGCCAGACCCCGGCGGCGTCCGTGGCGTACGTACTATCGACCGCGGCGTAGGCGCGTCCGCTGGTGGCAAAGGCGATCTGCTGCACGGCGCTGTGGGAGTCGAGGGCGAGATTGGCCCGCGCAAAGGAGGCACCACCATCTTCGCTGACAAAGACCCCGCGCCAGCCATCGATCCCCGCGAGGATCCGGTTGTCGTCGTTGGGGTCGGCCGCCAGCGCGGTGACCCGACCGCAGTAGGGGCCATCGAGCTCGGTCCAACCCGGCGCCACCAGGTTCAGGTCGACGATGACATCTTTACTATCGATCACCCCCTGCTCATTGGTTAGGGCGAAGGTCACCGAGCCGCGGTGCCTCCCCGGCGCCAGGTTGGTGGTGCGGGTCGAGACCATGACCGTGGCGGCGGTCTCCCCGGCGCTCGGCTCGAGTAGGATCCACGGTGACGAGGCTGTGGCCTCCCAGGGGATGGTCCGGTCGTAGGCCTCACCCACGGCGACGAGCTCCGGAGTCGCCGGCTGGCCCACCGAGAGGTTGAAGGCCAACACGACGCGATCGAGGGTGAGGAGCGGATCGGCGCTCTCGTCCACGTAGCCGGTGCGGCCACAGGCGGCCAGCGCGACCAGGGCCACCAGCCAGCCGCGGTTCAGATCCGAGAGAGAGGAGTGAGCGCTGTGCAATGTTGGTCCCTCGTCCGCCCCGCGCCTGTGAGTATAGCACCTCCTAGTTGAGGGGGCACCTCAACCCCGGCGCGAGTCAGACCAACTCGCTCAGCTGGGTGCGCAGAAAGTCCTTGAGCTCCTCTTCCGCGTCGGTGCGGCGTAGCCCCTTGAACTGCACGGCCACCGCGCCCGTCTCTGCCCGGACCACCTTGCAGTCGATTTCGATCTCGCCGCGCGGCAGCATCAGCGCCACCCGTCCCTTGCGTTTCTCGAGGGCGTCGGCGCGTGTCTGGTCGATCTCCACCGTCAACCCGACGCCACCCAGACTGATGTCGGTGGTCTTGCCGACCAGCACGTCATCGTCGAAGAGTAACCGGCACGGAATGACCGCCACGGTGCGTTCATGCTGCCGACGCTCCGCACCGCCCCAGGGTATGAGTCGCAATCCCATCGTCCCACCCTACACCGATAGGTTGGGTCGGTTCGTGGTTTCGTTTGAGGGAGAAGGGAAGAGGAGGTCCGCCCACACGCGGGCCGGTAACACCGACCCGCCGTGGGCATTTATTCTATTGCTAATTCTATCTTGATTCTGATCTTAGTATCGGCGCTAGCGGCCGATGGTTTCCTATTCCTCAGCTATTTTTTAGCGGATGTTCCCGATGACCGCGCGGTGGGTGTCGTGCATGTTCTTCATGATGTTGCTCAGGGTGTTCATCGCCTGCTGGTAGCGATTGACCATCTGTTGGAGCTCCATCATCTCGCGCTGCTCGAACTGACCCATGCTCTCGATCTGCCCCTTGAGGCTGTCGACCAACGCCTGGGCCTGCTCCTTGGTCATCTCCACGTCCTTGTGCTCGACCACGGTGATCGTGCCGTCCTCGTTGAAGATCACCTCCCGGTAGTCGAAGGTCTCGGTGCTGCCGTCATCCGGCCAGTCAGCGAGCGCTCCTTCGATTTCGGCGACGTCGGTGCGAATGTCCGAGGCGACCTGTTGCTCGGCCTTGACCTTGTCGAAGTAGCCCTGGAGGTTGAGCTCCATGCCGTACAGTCCGAACAGCATGGCCCCGTGGACCGCCTCCTCATCCGCACCGTGCTGCACGGTGACCACGTAGCTCTCGTAGGAGGTCTGGGCGGCGTGGGAGGCCTCGAGGGAGAAGGGCTCCTCCGACCGACCCTCTTCGAGCTCCTTGTTGGCCGCCGCGGCGAACTGCTGGCCGTTGCGGATCAGGTGCTCCGCCTGCTCCGGCGTGGTCTGTGAGAGGATGGCGTCGATCTCCGAGTACTGCTCGTTGGTCAGGCGCGGCAGCTCGAGCCGGGTGCCGTCGTTCAGCTTGATGCTGACGACTTCATCCACTTCGCTTTCCTTCTTGGCCTTGCTCTTGCCATCCTTGTTGTCCGCCGAGGTAGAGATGGCGGACAGATCCAGCTTGCCGATCCCCGCGAAGGTCTGGCGCTGGGTTTCAAATTTGCTTTGTGTAAAGAGCTTGATCTGCTTGTGCTGATCCTGCTGCGTGATCTGCTCAGCGATCCTCGCTCTAGTAACCTGGTCGACGCGAACCTTGCTCATCGCCGAATCCTTTCCCGTTGTCTCATCAGAGTTCCGATCGTAACTATCGGCTCCTGGCCCGGATCGTTGCGCGGAAATGACAAACCCGCCGGAAGGCGGGTGGAATCGTAATCAGGGTGTAATATCGCGGACTTAGAAGGCGCCCTCAAAAAAACAGGGGTGGTTGCCCGATGAAGAGCAACCGCCCCAGTATTTCGAGACATCGGCGCATATTACCACGAGCCGCCATTCTATTCTGTCACCCACCGTGTCTCACCTTCAGTATCGAAGCGGTGCGGTCGGTGTTGCGTAGAATGGGGAAGAATCGCCTACGGTTCCTTGATGAATGGGCCGGCCGGATCATCGGAGGCGGTCCGTGACGATGCCCCGATCGTGGCGAGCAGCCCGTCGATGCCAAAGCCGAGGTAGAGAAAGCGAACCGTGTAGAGATCGCCGCCGCTGTCGCTGATCTCGCGCAGCTCAAAGACGTTCGGCTCGAGGGAAAAGAGCGGCGCCAGCACCTCATACGTACCGGCCAGGGTTGGGCTGCTCACCTCTACCGTGCTCGCGTCAATGATCAACCGGGCCTCGGGGGCCGGTGGCTCGGCGGCGAGCACCCAGGTGCCGTGGTACCACTCCGCCAACGCCACATCGAGGGCGGCGCTCTCGGCACGTCGCGCGTACGGCAGCTGGGAGCTGGCGATGGGGCGCTGGTACGGGAAGGTGGCCCAACGCAGGTCGAGATCCCCGCTGAGCATCTCGGCGCGGGTTAGTCCGGTCTCCTCGTCGGTGACTCGGTCGAGGGTGATGATGTCGTAGAGTAGATCGCCGGCCCGAAGCTCCGGGAGGTCGTAGAGGGCGAGCAGGTCGCGCCAGGCGTTGGTGCCGGCGGAGGTGCGACGGGTGCAGACCCAGGTGTCGAGGTCGCAGATCGCGTGGGGGCAATCATCGTCCAGCTCGCAGACGTCACCGAGATGGGAACGTATGTCCACCGGCTTGCCCAGGGCCCAGAGGTCCCCGGTGCCGAGGTCCATCGCCTCGAACAGCGCGTCGTAGGTGTGCAGCGCTAGCTCCATGGTCTCGACGGTGAGATCGAGGCCACGGGCGTCATCGACGTTGCCCATGATCTCCGCGCCGACCTCGAAGGTGCCGGTGACGGTGACCGTGGCGAGCTCGCTGTTGGCCACGCAGCCGGCGGTGGAGTAGAGGCGGATGTGAGAGATGAAGCGCTCGGCGTCGTAGACCCGAACAAAGGTCGCGCCCTGGTTGCGGCCGGCCCAATCCCGGCGGCATTCGGTTAGCCAGATGCCGTCGTAGTCGCTGCCGATCGGATCGATGGGAACGAAGCCGGCAAAGCTGTTCTCACAGCCGCAGAGCAGAGCGAGACCGAGAGCGAGACCAGCGGCGGATAGGACTCGCCGCTTCGTACCCAGGGGCATGGCTCGCTCGTTGAGAGGAAACGCGGGCGCCACGCGTCTGGCGCCCGGTTTGTTTGGACGACGGACGTTAGGCGACGCGGGAATAGTGCTCGATGATCAGGTTCTCTTGAATGTCGAGCGGGATGTCGTCGCGGGTGGGAAGCGCGTTGTAGGTCGCTTCCATGTTGCCGTCCTCACGGGTGAGGTAGCTCGGCAGCTCCAGGGTGGGCGCCGGGAAACTCTCGACCACGGTCGGCATCTTCTTGCTCTTCTCCTTGAGGCCGAGCAGGTCGCCGGCCCGAACGTCGTAGCTCGGGATGTCGCACTTCCTGCCGTTGATGAGAAGGTGACCGTGGGTGACCAGCTGACGGGCCGCCGGGATGGTCGGCGCAAAGCCAGCGCGGAACACGACGTTGTCGAGGCGGGATTCGAGCAGCTGCAACAAGCGCTGACCGGTATCGCCCTTGGAGGCCGCGGCCTTGCGAAAGTACTTACGCAGCTGACGCTCGGAGATGCCGTAGTTGAAGCGTAGCTTCTGCTTCTCCTCGAGGCGGATGCGATAGCCGCTCGGCTTGGGTCGACGCCCGAGACCGTGCTGGCCGGGGGGGTAGGGTCGGTTTTCCGCTGACTTCCGGGTGAGGCCCGGAAGGTGCTGACCAAAACGACGGACGATCTTGAGTCGTGGTCCTGTCTCGCGCGACATGGATGCTCTCCCAGCAAGTCGCAGCCCTTTGGGGCCGCGCAAATCTCAACAATAGGGTCGCGCTTAGTAGCCCATCCGAAGCGTTTGATCAATCGAATTGAGCATTTTCGCGCTCCTCGTCGGGCTGGGGAGCGGGCTGGGTTCGTGCCCGGGGAGGCCCGTTCTGGCGGCCGACGTCGCAGTTTGGCGGTAGCCGGTCGATCCCCACGCGGTCAAAAGGGCCATCCCCGCGATTCTGCCCATGGGGATGGCTCCCGAGGTGCCGGAAAATTGCCTTTCCTCCCCGGCATGCGAGACTTCGTTCAATGTAGGACAAGGTAGTACGACGTCAGATGAAGTCGTACGACGCCGGAAAGAGGAGTCCCCTTGGCGTCCACAGCAGCCACCACCCACCGCGAGAAACGGGCCCCGAGGCCCAACCTCAAGACCGCCCGCAACTGGGTGCGGGGCCTGGGCAACATGTTCCAGCGGGTGGCTCTCTTTCAGATCGACGGCACCCTGGCGCGCGTCGTAGCCGCCAAGGGCATGGCATCGCGGCCCGTGGGAGAGACCGTCTCCCTGGTGGACCAGACCCCCCTGCGCTGGGCCGTGGAGGCAGCCTCCCCGATCGTGGGCGCTGGCCGCTCCCCCGGGGCCATTATCATTCCGGCGGCCCTCGGCATCACCACACCCCGGGCTTTTTCGGTCATGCCGTTGGTGGTCAACCGCCGCCTCGTGGCGCTCGCCTACGCGGACAACGGTTCCAAGCCCCTCCCGATGAGCAACGTTGGTGAGCTCTTCGAATACTGTGCGCAAATTCTCGACGGCAAAAAGAAGATTGGCTCTCCCCAGCCACGGGTCGGCATTCAGTCGACGGCGCGGCGGGGCAGCAATGGTCGTTACCGCTCCCCGGGGTGTCAGCAACAGCGCCGCGAGGGCGCAGATGCAAATGACGAGGCGTTTGGTTTCATTCGCATCGATCCGCCCGAGGAGAGCCTGGGCACACCCGAGCCGAGTCGCGAGATGAT
>JAUUZB010000203.1 GCA_030590185.1 Deltaproteobacteria bacterium | reverse complement strand
TGTGGTGCGTGGGCGGCGGCTTCGTCATGGCCCACTGGGTGGAGGTCTTCTTTTACCACCCGAGCAAACTCACCCAAGAGGGGCCGCTGGCCCTGCTCAAGATCTGGGACGGCCTGAGCTCCATGGGCGGCGTGATCGGCGCCTACGTTGGGCTGACCATCTTTTTCCGCCTGCGCAAGAAGCGCTGGCTACCCCACGCCGAGGCCATCGTGCAGGGCCTGGTGGCCGGTTGGATCTTTGGCCGCATGGGCTGCACCGTCGTCCATGACCACCCGGGCAGCTTCACCGATTTCTTCCTGGGCGTGAAATTCCCCGATGGCGTTCGTCACGACCTCGGCTTCTACGAGTTCCTCTACACCGCCCTGGTGCTGTTGCCGGCCAACTTGATCCTGCACCGCTTCAAGCCGCCCTTTGGCGCCCACGCCGCCCTGACCATGGCGCTCTACGCGCCGATTCGTTTCCTGTTCGACTTCCTGCGGGTTACCGGTGACGCTGGCGCGGACCCCCGTTACCTCGGCATGACCATGGCGCAGTACACCAACATCGGCTTGTTGGTTGGCGCCGGCTACTTTGCTTGGGTGGCGTGGAAGAATCGGAACGAGCCGCGCACCGTGGAGGTGGCCGAGGCACCGGCGGCCCCGAAGGTGAAAAAGAAGCGGCAGAAAAAGAAGAAGAAGCGGCGGTAGGCGGAGAGGGCGTGGCCAAGGAGCTCCCCGAGCGGCCGCGGCTGGCGGAGCGTGCGCTCCCGCGCCGGCATCTGGTGGACGGGCAGGTGGTGATCGCCCTGCACGATCTGGCCGGCGGTGGGGTTATCTGTCTGGACGAACGTGCCTGGCGCATGCTCGCCTGCGCCGACGGCACCCGGGATATCGAGGGGATCCGACTCGCCGCGACCCGCGCCGGTGCGGAGGCCAGCGCCGAGGTGCTCGAGGACTTTCTGGCGCAGCTCAACGAGGTTGGACTGATCGTGTCGGGACCGCCCGAGGTCGCGGGTCTCGCGTCGTCGGCACTGGCGTGGGAGACCACCGAGGCCACCGAGACCGCCGCGTCGGTCGTTGACCCTCCCCTCGACCCCCTGCCGGGCTACAGCTTCACCTGCGACAACCTCGGCACCTGCTGCCGACGCTACGGCACGATCATCTTTTCGCAACTCGAAGCCAGCCGTGCCCGCGCCCATCTGCCGGAGCACCACGGTTGCGGCGAGCGCCAGAGCCAGATGTTCATGCCAGAGCGCGGCGTCTACACCGATGGCGCCCTGACCGTGGCGATGGTCGATGGCCGCTGCGCCTTTCACGAGTTGGGCGAGGGTGCAGATGGTGGGGAAGGCGGCCGCTGCCTCATCCACGCCGCCGCGGGCAGCGAGGCCAAACCCTTCGGCTGCTCCCTGTACCCCCGCACCTTCGTCGACGACGGTGAGGTCGTACGGGTCTCCACCTCGATCGAATGTGCCTGCGTGATCAGGAGCATCGGTCAGAGCGGGGGCGAGCCGCTCGTTCCCGCCGGGGCCACCCGCCGCAGCGAACTGTCACCCACGGTCTACGTCGCGAGCCTGCCGCCCGACATCGAGCTCGGTGGGGGGCGGGTGGCGAGTCGAGCGCAGCTGCGGGAATGGTCGCGGGCGGTGGTGGCGAGCCTGACGACGACCGACGTGCCCGCGCTCCTATGGTCGCTAGCGACCACGAGCGATCGCGACGGCCTCGACGCAAAGCCGACCGCCGACACCCTGGTCAGCCCGACGCCCCTCGACGCCGCGGTCCTGCACCCCTGGCTCGCGGCCCTCGCCGACACCGCCACCGAGCTCGCCGGTTGGGACGCCCAGTGGCGCAGCGAACAGGACGTAGCCCGTCGCGGCACCGTTTGGGTGGCGCGGGTCGCCGCCGGTCTCGGCGCCCCGGGGGTGCTCGAGGCGTTGTTGCGCGATCCGGCGCCGGAGCCGGAGGTGGAGCGCTTCTACCTCCGGGCGCTGGTGCATGGGCACCGGGTGGTGCGCGGTGTTCCGCTCGCTGATGCGCTGCGCGATCTGGCGGTGCGCCTGCTGGTCGCCCGGGCGTTTACGTCGTTTGTGACCGAGGAGGAACGCCATGACCTGCGCACCGAGCACCCGCTGGCTCTGGTGGAGGCGATGATGCGGGGGCATGGGTTGTGCGACTACGTCGATGGGCTCGGCGGCTGAGCGCCTGGCGCTTCAAGGGGCTCGTGAGCAGCGGGCCTGGGCTGCGCTCTGGCTCGTAGCGCTCCGAGGGCCATTGGACCCGCCCAGAAAAACAGGCTAGAGCCGACCGACGGCTGGAAGGACTCCCAACGCGTCACCCAGCTCGCCACACGCCCAACCTGGAGGCCTCGCCATGAAAGCTGTGATCCTCGGCGCCACCAGCGGCATGGGCCGCTCCCTCGCCCGCTTGATGGCGGCGCGCGGCGATTCGATCTTCCTGCTCGGCATCCCGGTCGCCGAGCTCAAGAAGAGTGCCGCTGATCTCGAAGCGCGCTCCGGGGGAAAGGTCGGCTTTGCCAAGTGCGATCTCGAAAAGCCGGCGACCCTGGGTCCAGCCCTCGACGCGGCGGACGAGGCGCTCGGTGGCTTCGACACGGTGGTGCAAACCGCCGCCCTGTTCGCCACCCAGGAGGAGCTAGAGGCGGACATCGACCTGACGCGGCGCCTGTTGACCGTCAACTTCACCAACACGATCCTGTTCTGTGAGGAGGCACGCAAACGCCTGTTGGCGCCGAAGAGGCCGGGGGATCCGATCGGCGGCACCCTGTGCGTGTTCAGCTCGGTGGCTGGCGACCGCGGCCGCAAGCCGGTGATCATCTACGGCGCGGGCAAGGGGGGACTGTCGCGTTACCTCGAGGGCCTCGACCACAAGTTCCGCAGCCAGGGCCTCAAGACGGTTTGCGTCAAGCCTGGCTTCGTCAAGACCGGCATGACCGCCGGGCTCAAGCCGCCGCCCTTTGCCGGCGAACCGGATCGGGTCGCGGCCGAGGTCCTCGAGGCGATCGATCGGGGCACGCCCGTGCTCTATACGCCGTCGCCGTGGCGGATGGTGATGCAGGTGATCCGTCACCTGCCGCGGCCGATCATGCGGCGGATTGGTTTCTGAGGAGGGCGACGGGCGGGCTGAGAGGCCCTAGCCGGTCCGCGCTAGCCGCCTCGCCCGGCGCGGCGACCCGGTTTTCACCCACAGGGATGGAATCATGATCGTTTTGCCCGTTTTGGGATATTCGGCTATCCTTGCACTGCGACCCCGCCGTGGGGCACGGCCGGTGTTTTCGTCGCTGAGGAGGCGCTCTGTGGATTGTCGGGGCAACTGGGGGTTCCTCTGGGCCCACCTGGGGTTGGTAGGGGCGCTGTGCGTTGGGGTCCTGTCGAGCCGGCCGGCCCGCGCCCAGACTGACGACGCTCCCGTCGAGGACACCAAGCCGCCGCAAATCGTTCACGAGCCGTGCGACTTCTACAAGAAGGGCCGCAAGTTCGAGGTCATGGCGCGCTTCTTCGATGACTCGGCGATCTTTGATCCCAAGGTGATGTACCGCCGCAAGGGGCATCCGAATTGGCGGGCCGCTCCCTTCGCCCGAGTCCCTGGGACCGATGACTTCACTGCGGTGCTCCGGGGTAATCACCTGCGTGGCCGGGTCGAGTATTTTATCGAGGCCTACGATGAGAACGGCAACGGGCCGGCCCGCTTCGGTAGCGTCGACGTTCCCCTCGTGCTCAAGCCGAGCCGCAAGGCGCAGACCTGCGAACAGATCATCGAGACCACCCCGGTCGAGACCTTCGCCCGCCTGATGTTTGCCGACCGCATCAACGCGGTGGCCGGAGCCGCCAAGCAAGACATCGGCCTAACCGCCAAGCACCTGGCCAAGGGCGAGCACCAGCAGGCCCTCGAAGCTCTCACCCGCGCTTACGAGGTAGAGCCCCTGGCCGAGCTGTTGTTTCTCATGGCCCAATGCCACAGCGCCCTGGGGAACCACGAGGGGGCGATGTTTTACTTCGAGGGCTTCATGGCGAAGCGGCCGGATTCTGACCGCTTCGCCGAGGCCGAAAAACGTCTCGCTCGAGCCCGTGAGGCTCTGGCGGCGCAGCAGGCCGCGGAGGAGAACGATGTCGCCGCGGCGAGCCCAGGGTCCGATCCTGAGCCAGCCGCCCCCGGCGACGAGCAGCTCGACGCGCCCGCCGAGGTAGAGACTCTGGCCGCTACCAGCCCCACGCTCGGCGGCGGGTCCCCCTCTGGATCAACATCATTAAAGGTCGAAGAGAGCCCAGCGGTATACGAGCGCTGGTGGTTCTGGACCGCGATCGGGGGTGCCGCGGTCTTAGCCGGCACCGGCGTGGCGCTCGGCGTCACCTTTGGACAGCCCGCCACCGTCGTACTGCCCAGCGGCTCCATGGGGGTCGTGGATCGCCGTTGACGGCAACCGAGGGACACCATGACAACATCACACAAACGTCGGCTAGCGTTGCTACCCCTGTGCTGGGCGCTGGCCGCGGTCGGTTGCGAGCGCACCGTGGTCGAGGGGGACCTGACCGGGATCGACCTGACCGTCGCCCACGACGCCGGGCTCGATCTCGACCAAATCTCCGTCATCGGGATCCTCGCCGGTGAATCGGCGTTCGTGCCGGTGGTCGTGCCGGATACGCCGCGTTCTCTGGAGGCCGAGGAGAACGTGGTGATCGTGCTCAACGACGATCTGGCCGGCAGCGTCCTGGGTGTACGGGTTGATGGGCTGTCGAGCGAGTTGGTCGTGGCGTCGGGCATCAAGGAAGTGACCCTGGTGGCGGGGGAGCTCGTGGAGGTTCGGGTCGTGTTGGGGGACGCCGCCGAGTGCGGCGATGGGATCGTGACCTCGGCGGTGGAGGATTGCGACGACGGCAACCAGGTCGACGCTGACGGTTGCGCGGCCATCTGCGTGGTCGAAGGCGGTTGGAGCTGCTCCGGTGAGCCAAGCGTTTGCACCCGGTGCGGTAACGCCGAATGCGAGGCGGCCTTTAGCGAAGACCCATGCACCTGCCCCGCCGACTGCGGAGCGACCACCTGCGGCGACGGCTGCTGCGGTGGTAGCGAGACCGGCTGCACCTGTGAGGAGGACTGCGGCATCATCTGCGGCGACGGCTGTTGCATGGGGGGCGAGAGCACCACCAGCTGTCCGGACGACTGTGGCACCCGGTGTGGGGATGGCGCCTGCAACGGCACCGAGACCGCCTGCAGCTGCGCGCAGGACTGTGGCAACACCACCTGCGGCGACGGGTGCTGTGGCGGCTCCGAGAACACCTGCAACTGCGCCGGTGATTGCGGCGACCTTTGCGGCGACGGGTGCTGTGGGGGAGGGGAGACCACCGCGGTCTGTCCTGCCGACTGCGGCAGCGACTGTGGGGATGGGGTGTGCAACGGCACCGAGGATGCGTGCGCCTGTCCCGGCGACTGCACGACCGACGCCTGCGGGGACGGCACCTGCTGCACGACGGCCGGCGAGAACGCCTGTGACTGCCCGCTGGATTGTGGATCGACCACCTGCGGCGACGGCTGCTGCGGGGGGACGGAGGCGTCGGATTCCTGTCCGGGGGATTGTGGCGCCGAGTGCGGCGACGGCGTGTGCAACGGCGCCGAGTCATCGGCGAGCTGCTCCGACGATTGCGGGACCGTGTGCGGCGACACCGCTTGTAACGGCGAGGAGACGCGCTGCAACTGCGCCGCCGACTGCGGTGCCGCCACCTGCGGCGACGGGGTGTGTTGTCCGGCCTTGGCCGAGACGCCCTGCTCCTGTCCACTGGACTGCGCGACGACCTGCGGGGATGGCTGCTGCGCCGGCGTCGAAACATCCTGTAGCTGCGCCCTCGATTGTGGCGCGACCTGCAACGACGGCTGCTGCAACGGCGGGGAGGATAGCTGTGGCTGCGTCGGTGATTGTGGACAGGTGTGCGGTGATGGCTGCTGCAACGGTACCGAGGATGCCACGGGTTGCTTTGACGACTGCGGCACCGTCTGCTCGGACGGCACCTGCGAAGGTGCGGAGAACGGATGCAACTGCCCCGCCGACTGCGCCGGTGGAACCTGCGGAGACGGGAGCTGTTGTGCCGCCGAGGGCGAGGACTCTTGCGCCTGCCCGGTAGATTGCGGCGCCACGACCTGCGGCGATGGCTGCTGCGGGGCGACCGAGAGTACCTGCTCCTGCGTCGCCGATTGCGGCGGACTCTGCGGCGATGGTTGCTGCAACGATGGGGAGAGCTCGGTGACCTGCTCGGAAGATTGCGGGACCGTCTGCGGAGACACGGTCTGCAACGGGGCCGAGGACACCTGCAACTGCGTCAGCGACTGCGGCGCGGGCGCCTGTGGCGACTCGGTGTGCTGCACCGCCGAGGGCGAGGATGCTTGCGGTTGTCCCGGCGACTGCGGTGCCACCACCTGCGGGGATGGCTGCTGCGGCGCGGCTGAGACCACCTGCACCTGCGCCGCCGACTGCGGCGCGATCTGTGGGGACGGGTGCTGCAACGGCACCGAGACCTCGGTGGATTGCCCAGGGGACTGCGGCACGGTCTGCGGCGATGTCGTGTGCAACGGCACCGAGGACACCTGTACCTGTGCCGCCGACTGCGGGGCGGGGGGCTGCGGGGACGGCATCTGCTGCCCGACGACCGCCGAGGATAGCTGTACCTGCCCCGGCGACTGCGGCGCGACGACCTGTGGGGACGGGTGTTGCGGTACCGGCGAGAACACCTGCGACTGTGCGGCTGATTGCGGCGCCGTGTGCGGGGACACCTGTTGCAACGGCGCCGAGACTAGCTGCGACTGTGTGGATGATTGCGGCGACCTGTGCGGTGATGGCTGCTGCAACGGCACCGAGACCCCGGCGAGCTGCGCCGATGACTGCGCCACGGT
>JAUUZB010000329.1 GCA_030590185.1 Deltaproteobacteria bacterium | reverse complement strand
TTCGCTCTCCGGCGACACCCTGGCCGTTGGGGCCGTTCAGGAGAGTAGTAGTGCCACAGGTGTCAACGGCGACCAAAGTGACAACTCAGCAGCTCACAGCGGCGCGGTCTATGTCTTTGTACGCAGCGGCACCACCTGGTCGCAACAGGCCTATATCAAGGCCTCCAACACGGATGGTGACGACCAGTTTGGCATGAGCGTTTCGCTCGACGGCGACACCCTAGCCATCGGGGCCAATTGGGAGGACAGCGCCGCCACCGGCGTCAACGGCAACCAGGCCGACAACTCGGCAACTGACAGCGGCGCGGTCTATCTCTTTGTGCGCAGCGGCACCACCTGGTCGCAACAGGCCTATATCAAGGCCTCCAACACGGATGCCGGCGACCAGTTTGGCAAGAGCGTTTCGCTCTCCGGCGACACCCTAGCCGTGGCGGCCGCTCGAGAGTACAGCCTCGCCACCGGTGTCAACGGCGACGAGGGCGACAACTCTGCCATGTGGTGCGGTGCGGTCTACGCCTTTGTTCGCAGCGGCACGACCTGGTCCCAGCAGGCCTATCTCAAGGCCTCCAACACGAATGAGAACGATTTGTTTGGCGCCAGCCTTTCGCTCGTCGGCGATACCCTGGCCGTCGGGGCGCATTTCGAAGACAGCAACGCCACGGGGGTCAACGGCGACCAGGCTGACAACTCGGCCAATCAGAGCGGCGCGGTCTATGTCTTTGTGCGCAGCGGCACGATCTGGTCGCAACAGGCCTACCTCAAGGCCTCCAACGCGGAGGGCAAGGACGAGTTTGGCGGCAGCGTTTCGCTCGCCAATGACGCCCTGGCCGTCGGGGCATGGCCGGAGGACAGCAACGCCACCGGCGTCAACAGCAACCAGGATGATAACTCGGCCGGTGAAAGCGGCGCGGCCTATCTCTTTGTGCGCAGCGGCACGACCTGGTCGCAACAGGCCTATGTCAAGGCCTCCAACACGGCTGTCGCTGACAAGTTCGGCATCAGCATTTCGCTCAACGGCGATACCCTGGCCGTCGCGGCCGATTTAGAGGACAGCGCCGCCACCGGCGTCGATGGCGACCAGGCCGACAACTCGGCAGCTAGCAGCGGTGCGGTCTACATCTACTGAACGTTGAGAATCGGTCGTTGACCAGGTCGAAATCGTGTCGTTACCTGCGGGTGACCTGGCCTCAATCGAGAGGATGAGCCGCGAGGCTCACGGATCGATGATCTCCGTGGGAAGCAGGGTCACGAACCCCCCGGCGGTGCTCGCGTGAGCTGCCGCCACCCACGAAGCACCGCGGGCGACCCCCGCGAAGCGTACTTCGTCCAGCGTTGCGGAGAGGTAGGGGTCGGCGTCGCCAAAGGCGCTGCGCCCCAGCCAATGGTTGACCGCAGCGATGGTCGTTAGTGAGATCGTGTCGTCCACCGGGTCCGAGGCGGCGAGCTGACCGTCAACGAAGAGCCGGAGGGTGTCGCCGTCCCGCATCATGACCACCTGCTGCCACGTCTCAACGGACAAGGGGCCCGTCGACGCCTGGATGTCGTTGTTGTAGCCCGCCAGGGTCATGGCGAAGAACAGCCGGCCGTTGCCACTCCCGTTGTTGGTGCGGGGGGTGGCGTACACGTAGGCGCCGCCGCTCGACGTGGCCAGGCCATCGTTGAAATCGAAGATCCGCTGATAGGCACCACCGCCCGTCCAATGGACCCAGGCCGAGAAGGTGAAGTCGAGCATCCCCGTGGAGAGATCCGGTGCCAGCACCACGTGGTCGTCGACGCCATCGAAGCTCTGACCCCGGCCGATCAAGGCGGGCTGATCCTCGTTGCCGCTCTGGTTGCCGTGGTTGCCGTGACCGGTTGAGTCGAGGTGCTGGCCATCGGTCGCTTCGTCGGTCACCTCCTCTCCCAAATGGAGCACCATTTCGAAGCCGGCGCTCCACACCGCCGTTGGGTCCTGGGCGTCAGCGGCGCCGTCGTTGTCGTAGTAGAGCCAGAACTGAGTGTCCGTCGAGCCGGCGGGGATCAACGGCACACCGACCCACAGCTCGGAGGTCCCGGCCGGGTCCCAGAGCTCGACTTCGTGGGGCAGAATTGCGCCCGAGGCACCATCGACGAATCGCAGATCATCGCCGCCGCTCGCCGTGTGGGAGTACTCGATGCGCGTCCCGTCGAGCCAGACGCGCACCGGGAACTCCACCAAGTCCTCCGCCGCCGCGCTGTTGTCGACGTCGATCCGGACGCGGCGCGGCCAGGCGGGATCCCACCAGTCGCACCGGTTGCCGGTGCAGAGCTCGTCGCCAGCGAGGATCGGATCACCGGGCGTGGGCGTGTCACCGCCGGGCAACGGATCGCCGCCGCCGCCGCCGTCCCCCATGGAGACCCGGGGCTCAACCTCAAAGGCCGCCGTGAGGCTGGCGCGATTCCCGCGCGGGTCGATGACGACGAGATCGTACGCACCGACCGGCAATCCATCGGGCACGGTGGCCCGCAGTGTTCGGGCATCGACCCACCGCACGCCAACCAGGCCCAGGGTCCCGAGTTGCGCGGTGAACTCGACGTCGACGAAAGAACGAGAGCTATTCGCATAACTGACGTGCACGCCGACCTCGAAGGAACCGCGGATTTCAACAGCGACCTCATCCCCTTCGGTTACGGTCGACGGCGATAGGGACAGGATCATCAGGCCCGTAGGGCCGTGGTTGCAGCTCGCCGTCACGCCAAGGGCGAGGAGCGACAGGAGTAGGTGGCGTGGGCAGATCACGACTGGAGAGTAAGGTGTGGGGCAGTGAACGTCGAGGACTCGTTCCGGGGGTGGTAAACGTCGTGCCTCCCCCCCCCCAGGGCCAACGCAGTGCATCCTTGGAACAGGTTGAGGGCAACGCCCTCATCGCCAACGTCATGCCCGCACATCTCTAACTTGTCGCAGTAGTCGAGCCCTGGTCCGTACGCTAGTCCGCTAGCTCCGGATACAGCTCCGCGGAGCACTCTTCGCAGATGCCGTGGCTGAACTTGGCCTCCGAGCGCTCGGAGATGAACAACTCGATCTGTTTCCAGTAGCCTTCGTCGTCACGGACCCGCTTGCAGGAGGCGCAGATCGGCAGAAGGCCGCTGAGCGTCTTGACCTCGGCGAGGGAACTGGCCAGCTGGGCTGCCCTAGCCCAACTCTGGCGCGAAGTACGGCCCACCAGATAAACGATATAGCCGTGGACCATGATGATGCCGGGTACGAAAAAATTGTAGGTCACGAACATCTCGGGCGTGACCGGATCCACCAGGCCGGTGACCACCTCGAAGATCACCAGATTAAACAGAAGGGCGACGGCGCTCGAGCGATAGCCCACCCCGGCGGTGACGAAGATGCCAGCGAAGGCGAAGAATAGCCCGATGATATACGGGGAGAAGACGGCGGGATCGCCGAGGCTCACCAACGAGGTGCAGAAGACCCCAGCGCCCACGGCGAAAAAACCGGGGCTCAGGTAGCGGAAGGGCGCGAGCGCTGGGACCCACGTGAGTCCGAGGATGACGATGGCAAAGGCGACCACGATGATTCGATACAGCAGCGCCGTGCCGGCCTGCTCCCCAAAGACGTAGTGATCGGATAGCGCGAAGATGGGGACCATGACGATGAGCAGGACCCAGGTCAGGCGGCTCAGGTTGAGCGTGCGCCCGGTGGTTTCCTTGACGTAGGAGGCCTCGACCTCGGGATTCGTGAAAATGAGCCGGAAGCGGTCAATTTCGTAGCGGTCGGGCCGCGACTGTTCCTTGGCACACACCTGCAGCTGAGGATCACATCTTCGAGCTGCACCGTCAAATGCGAGGAACGTGAGGGCCAGACACCAGCTTTGTCACGCGGGCACAACAGGTCTGTCAGGCCGCAACTCAAGCAGAAACAAACGGGATCCCTCTCCCCCGGGTGATCGCGCCTGCCAATCTGTCAGGCCGGCGGGGTTCCGCAGCAGGCCGGGCGGTCGCCAACTCCACGTCCTACATCACAAAGCAGATCCGCCCAACCTTGGCACGAATCTGGCTTTACCATTCAACCGTAACCGCTCCGCACAAACCCGAATGGGAGGACAAACCATGGCCACGCTGCTCATCATTTGCATCCCGATGTTCTTCATCCTCGCCGGTGCCCTCGCCGCCCTGGCCTTCTCCGCCCCGGCGATCGAAGAGCCCGAGACCGCCGCGCGCGTCGAGGTCGAGGCCCCGGCGGTTCAGATGCAGCAAGCCTTCACCCAGATCCCCTGGCACACGGCGGAGATGGGCACGCTGCCCACCAGCGAGCTCCTCGCCGCGGTCGAATCGCAGCTCCGCGGAGAGCGCGAGGCGGCGCGGGCATTTGCCCAGGATCCCTCCACTGAGACCCTGTGGATGAATTGATCCCGCCGAGCGGAGCTCGCCGACCATGACCGAATCGACAAAGGGCAAGGAAGCCGTGAAGCTGAGGGGAGAGCTCTTCGATGGCCTCTCCGCCGATGAGCTGACCGAGCTGGGCAAGATCGCACAGCCGTTGGCACTCAAGGCCGGCCAGCCGATCTTCAACCTCGGGGAGGAGGCGCGACGGATCCTCCTGGTTGACTCGGGCACCGTCGCCCTGACGTTGCCTCTGGCGATTCGCGGCACCACCCAGGAGATCACGGTGGATGAGAAACAGGCAGGCGCCGTGGTCGGTTGGTCCGCCATGGTGCCGCCCTACAAGTTCACCCTCAGCGGCAAGGCGGCCGCCGACGTGCAGCTCGTGGCCCTCGGCCGCAAGGACCTGACCGATCTCTTTCAGAGCTTCCCCGCGATCCAAACCAAGATCCTCGCCAACCTGAACCGCGTCATCGCTAGCCGCGTCGCCCTGCTCGAGGCGGTGTTGGCCCGCAACCTACAGCGTTGGGCGGCGGACCAATAGGAATGAGCAGTCCGTGATGCATTCGTCTGAGTCGTGGGGAACGGTGACGTTCCTCGCGAAACTGGGCAGCGCTGCGTGGCTCGCCTTCGCTCTCTCGTTTGTCGTCACCACCGCCCTGGCTCAACCCGCCGCAGAGTCGGAGGCCCACGCGCCGGTGCCGCCTGCGCCACCCAAGGCAGAACCGGCCGCCGCCGAGGAGCTGGCCGTGCCGCCGCCGCCGTTCTCGGATGACATCTTTCCGTGCATGGAGTGCCACGCCGATCAGGAAACCAACCTCGAACGCCGCGAGCTCGAGGATATGCACGAGGACATCCTTCTCGACCACGGTCCCCGCGAGCGCTGGTGCTTCGACTGCCACAGCCCCGACAACCGCGACCAGCTGCGCCTCGCCAACGGCGCGCCGGTGCTCTTCTCCGAGTCCTACCGGCTGTGCGGGCAATGCCACGGCCCCAAGTTGCGTGACTGGCGGGTCGGGGTGCACGGCAAGCGCCAGGGGAATTGGGACGGCAAGAAGAGCTACTTGCTCTGCGCCCACTGCCACAACCCGCATGCGCCGCGCTTCAAACCGATCGCGCCCATGCCCCCACCGACTCGTCCGGGCCAAATCCGATGACGCTACCCAAAGGGAAGAAGGCGAAGCACCCGATGTCAGGAGAGCCAGCGCCAAAGAAGAATCGCTCGCGCCGGGACTTCATGCGCGCCGCCGTCGCCACGGCCGCCACCGGTTTTCTCGCCTCCTGCGATCCAGCGGCGCGCGAGGCTTTCCTACAGCAGCATTTCAAGGAATTGACTCGCGACGACCTCCAACGGATCCGCGAGCGGCTCGAGCAGGAGTACGAGGAAAAGTACGGCA
>JAUUZB010000187.1 GCA_030590185.1 Deltaproteobacteria bacterium | reverse complement strand
GATAGGTGGTGCTGCCCCACGTCCAGGGCTCGACCTGCTTGGCCGCCGGTCGCACCGCCTCGAGCACCTCGAGGCCTTTGAGATTCCTAGACGCCCCCCGATTCTTTGCGATTAAGGCATGGGTACTGTGAAATAGGTGAATAGGATATCCCGGTCGGTTTCGATGTCTCCCCCGAGGTCTTCAGTCGAGGCCCACGCCCCGACCCAGTGGCCTGCGGCATCGGTGGCGAGATGGGGGTACTGGTCATTGCCGGTGTCGATCTTGGCGTTGGCGTTGAGCGCGGCCGGGAAGGTCCACGAGGCGCCGTCATCCGTCGAGCGGGCCACCAGAATGTCCACGTCGCTGCCGATCCCGCCGAGGTCGTCATCCGATTCCCACACCACGATCCAGCTCCCCGCACCGTCGGCGGCGATTCTCGGGTAGAGGTCATGAACGCCGTCGCTCCAGGCGTTGGCGTTGAGCACCGCCGGGGCTGTCCAGGTGGCGCCGTTGTCCGTGGAGCGAGCCGTCAGCAGATCGGAGTCGGTTCCGATGCCCCCGAGGTCTTCGTAGGATTTCCACAACACGACCCAGTTTCCCTGTTTGTCGGTGGCGATTTGGGGACCCCGATCACTGCCGGTGTCCGTCCCGGCGTTGGCGTTGAGCGCCGCCGGGGCGGTCCACGTGATGCCGTTGTCCGTGGAGCGAGCCGTCAGGATGTCATAGTCGCTGCCGCTAGTTCCCCCGAGGTCTGTCGAAGATTCCCACACCGCCACCCAGTTACCTGTGCCGTCGGTGGTGACGCCGGCAGAACGGTCAGAGTCGACATCAGTCCCCGCGTTGGTGTTGAGTGCGACCGGCGCGGTCCAGGTGGCGCCGTTGTCCATGGAGCGGGCAAACAGAATGTCGAGGTCGCTACCGATCCCCGCGAGGTCTGTCTGGGAGTCCCACACCGCCAACCAGGTTCCCACGTTGTCGGTGACGATTTGGGGCAGCCAATCATCGCCGCTATCCGATCCCGCGTAGGCGTTGAGCGCGGCCGGGGCGGTCCAGGTGATGCCGCCGTCCGTGGAGCGAGCCGTCAGGATGTCTCGGTCAAAGCCGAGACCTCCGGACGTACCGGTCGCTTCCCACGCCGCGACCCAATTGCCCCCACCGTCGGTGGCGATTTGCACGGCATAATCCTGGCCACTGTCGGTCTGCGCATTGGTGTTGAGCGGGGCGGGGATCGTCCACGAGGCGCCGTCGTCCCCAGAGCGGGCAAACAGAATGTCATGCTCGCTGCCGATCCCCGCGAGATCCTCCATGGATTGCCACGCCGCGATCCAAATCCCCGCACCGTCCGTGGCGAGGTGGGGAACATTGTCCGGTTGGCTGTCAATCGTCCCGTTGATGTTGAGCGCCGCAGGAGCAGTCCAGGTGGCGCCGTTGTCGCTGGAACGAGCTCTCAGGAGGTCATTGTCGTTACTTGTCGGTCCCCTAAACATCCAGGTCGCGATCCAGTTTCCCGCGCCGTCGCTGGTGAGTTGGGGACAACTGTCTCCGGCAGTGTCGTCGGTTGCGGCGTTGGTGTTGAGCGCAGCCGGTGCAGTCCAGGTGGCGCCGTCGTCCGTGGAGCGAGCCGTCAATATGTCAGAGTCGGCTCCAATCCCCCCCCCGATGTCTTCGTAGGATTGCCAGACCGTGACCCAGTTTCCCGCCCCGTCTGTCGCGACCTGAGGGAAAAAATCAACTTCGCTGTCGGCCGCGGCGTTGCTGTTGAGTGCGGCAGGAGCTGTCCAGGTGGCGCCGTCGTCGGTGGAGCGAGCCGTCAGGATGTCCGCGTCGGTTCCAATCCCTCCGATGTCCTCAGGTGATTGCCAGACCACGACCCAGTTTCCCGCGCCGTCGGTGGCGGCTCGTGGATTCCAGTCATGGGAGCCGTCAACCGCCGCGTTGGTGTTGAGCACCGCCGGTGCTGTCCAGGTGGCGCCGTTGTCGGTGGAGCGAGCCGTCAGGATGTCCGCGTCGGTTCCAATTCCCCCGAAGTCGTCAGTTGACTGCCAAATCGCGACCCAATTCCCCGCGCCGTCGGTGGCGAGCTGGGGGTAGCTGTCATCACCGCTGTCGGTCCCAGCATTATTGTTGAGCGCCGCCGGGGCCGTCCAGGTGGCGCCCCCGTCCGTCGAACGGGCGGTCAATACGTCATAGTCGGTTCCAATCCCCCCGGTCTCGTCATTGGATTGCCAGACCGCGACCCAGTTTCCCGCGCCGTCGGCGGCTATTCGGGCGAAATCGTCATCGCCGCTGTCGGTCCCGGCGTTGGTGTTGAGCGCGGCCGGGGCGGTCCAGGTGGCGCCGTTGTCCGTGGAGCGAATAAAATACTGGTCCATGTCGTAGCCGATTCTCCACACCGCGATCCAGGTTCCTCCTCCGTCGGTGGCGATATAGGGATTCTTGTCATGGTCGCTGTCAGTCCTGGCGTTGGCGTTGAGTGCGGCGGGAGGGGTCCAGGTGACGCCGCCGTCCGTGGAACGAACCGTTAAGATGTCGGGGTCGGTTCCAATTCCCCCGAGGTCCTCATCCGATTCCCAGACCGCGATCCAGTTCCCCGCGCCGTCGGTGGCGACCTGGGGATCCTCGTCATCACCGCTCTCGGGAACCGTATTGAGATTGAGGACGGCTGGGTTGATCAAGGTTGGCACGCAGAGCGAGTGGCAATCGTCGTCCCAGACGGTGTTGCCATCGTCACAGAGCTCGAAGTGGGCGTTCCGATGACCGTCTCCACACATCTGCGCCGTACAGGATTCCACGCTCCCGCCGCCGGCAAAATCGCAAGTCAACGAATCCGCGCGCCCGTCATCGCACTCCTCAGTGCCGTCTACGCTCCACACGAATCCATCGCCGCACTCGGCCCACCGGCAGGAGCCGTTCGGTCCGTCAGGGCAGTCATCCCCGGTGTTCGCGTTTGCGTCATCGCACTGCTCGCCCGCGACCGGGTTGAGATGACCGTCGCCACACAGGGCCGGTGTGCACGCCTGTGGTCCGCTGCCCGTGGCAAAATCACAGGTCTGTGAATCAAACGGTCCCGTGTCACAATCTTCTCCAGCCACGGTATTGGCGTAGCCGTCGCCGCACTCGACGAGAGTACACCGGTGCGCGCTGTGCCCGGCGGCATAATCACACGCCCCGGTGTCGACCGGACCATCATCACACTCCTCTTCGGCAGCTTCATTCCAATAGCCATCGCCGCACTCCGCCGCCGTGCAGGCGTTTGGACCAGCACCCTCGTAGTCGCAAAATCGTGAGTTGACTTCCCCGTCATCGCAGTCTTCGCCCGCCGAGATGTTTCGCCAACTGTCACCGCACTCAGACCATTTGCAGGACTGAACGCGGAACCCACCGGCGAAGTTGCAGGAGGGCGAGTCCGCCGGCCCATCGTCACAGTCCTCGTTCGACGCCGAGTTCTCGTACCCATCACCGCATTGCGCGAAGGTGCACGCCTGCTCGCCGACGCCATCGACATAGTCGCAGCCATCAGTATCAAAGGGACCTTCGTCGCATTCTTCACCGGCAGCTCGGTTCAGGTACTCGTCCCCACACTCTGCGTCCGTGCAGGCCTCGGGTTCGAGCCCACCCGCGAAGTCACACTGCCCCGAATCGGTCGGACCATCGTCACAGGTTTCCCCTGCCATTGCATTTGTGTAGCCATCACCGCACTGCTGGAACGAGCAGGCGTGGACGCTCACTCCGTCGTCGAAATCGCAATCGGCCGTATCGGCGTTTCCCTCGTCGCATTGTTCACCCGGTCCACGAAAGCCGTCTCCGCAGACCTGATTGGTACAGTCGCTCTTGCAGCTCTGGGTGTCATCGTTCCGCTCGTCGCCCAGATCGCATTCTTCTTCGCCAATCCATACTTCGCCATCTCCGCAGCGAGCGGCATTGCAGGTGGTCGAGCACGCATCGTTGTCGTCGAGGTTGCCGTCATCGCATTCCTCGCCTTCGTCCGGTTGACCGTCGCCGCACTCGGAGGACGCCACGCACACCTGCTCGACGCACAGCCCCGCCGCCACGGGATCGGTCTGGGAGATGCAGCTGGTGCCGTCAGGGTGGCCATACCCGCAGATGCCGGCCAACTCGACTCGGGCGGTTCCCGCGCTACCCTGTGCGAAGATGGCCTTGGTCTGTCCCCGCGCCGTCGCCTCCTCGTTGGCGTCATAGGCGTAGACCCAGAGAGACAGCGTCTTGTCCGTCTCGGCCTCCAGGACAAAGGTCACCGGAAGGCTCTTGCCTTCGAGGGGGATGTGGGTGAGCTCGCCATCGGCAGAGAACGCGTACGCTATCTCCGTGGCGTTGTCTGCCACGTGGTCCTCATCCGCGACCGTCACCAACACGTGTGGCGCGGGGGACGGGCATCCGGACAGCAGCAAGCACCAAGAAAACCGAACGATAGCGCGCAGGGCGGCAGAGATCCTCACGACAGCTCCTAATGTTTAATGCGTTCCTCGATCCCCGCCGTCCTCATCTCGCAGGATAGTTGCCGAGATCGCTGTCGGGCAGCCGAGTCTCCTGCCAGTAGACGACGCCGACGACGGTGGCGACAGTGGTGACGATGACGCCAGCGGCTGTCGCCCACACCCACCAGCGCTCGTACCAGGCCGGCGGGATCGCCTCGAGGTCCACCCACAACGGCGTCACCCCACCCGGCTCCACGTAGAAGTCGGACCGCCAGTCGAAGAAGCCGTCTTTGGTGATCCGAACCGTGTGCCGCCCGGGGAGCAAGCGCTCCACCGGATGCATCGGCAGCGCTCCGATGGTCTCGTTGTCGAGCGCGACCACCGCCGCGGGCTGACTGCCGGTCAGCGCCAGGACACCGACATCCGGCGCCTCGACGCCGAGGAGCCGGCGCCCGGCGTGACCGATGGCCCGCAAGAGCTGGCTCTTCAGCCCGGTAAACGACTCCGTCACCCGATTGTCAACGCTCACCGTATCGACGTCGATGAGCCGCAACGACACCACGAAGTCCTGGCCGAGCTTGCCCGCGTGCCCCACCACCAGCTTCTCCACCCCGAGCGCTCCGCCGATCTCAGCGAGACACGAGGTATCGTCGATGCAATCGAAGCGCATCTGGTCCGCCTGCAGCTCCAACATGGAGACGATGTCGTCACGACTGATCACCTTGGTTCCCTCGATCTGCTTGATCTGCGCTGCCAGCACCTGGGTGAGATTCTGGGCCACGTCGTCCTCGATGCCGAGCGGCTTGATGTCGAACACGGCAAAGGAGATCCCACGCCCCTGCGGCAACACGTAACGTGGCTTGTCCGCCATCGCCCCACTCCAACCGAAGACCTCGGCCAATACATCCGGCACCGCCTCTTGCACCGCGGCCAGCGACGCCACCGAGCGACTGCTCTTGCCCGCGGCCCCGGAGATCTTGGAGTCGAACAGGGTCAGGCTCAAAAGGACGTCATCACCGACCCGGCCCAGGGAGCCGGCGAGGACAAAGCGGGAGTTGGCTGCCTTGGACACCTCGGCGATACAGGCGTCATCGCCACAACCGGTCATGACGAGCTCTGTTTGCTGCTGCACCAACGTGTCGATCTCGGAGACCATGATGACGCGGCGCTGGTCGTGCTCGGCCAGTGCCTCGGCCACCTGAATGGTGACCGCCTCGGCCTCGCTGGACTCGACGCCGAGAGCTCGCAGCGGTAGTACGAGGATTGTGTCGTGAGCCTGTTCGGACACGGGCTCCACGGGGGCATCCGATGGAATCGCTACGACAACGACAACGACGGCGAGAACGGCTTGCATGGCTACTCCGGAAGCGTGCTGCACAGGCTATTACAGGGTTCGAACTGGCTTGGGAAGGGTCACGGCAGCGCGGCCGTATAGAAGAAAAACGACGAGGTACTTTCCTGGATGCTTTTCGAGTCATCCAAGCCAACCGACCCGGTGCGACAAACGAAAAAAAGAAAAACGACGAGGTACTTTCCTGGATGCTGACAGGGAGTTCCTGATGCGACTGACCACAGCCCTATTCGCCATCCCGCTGCTCTTCTCCGTCGCCTGTGGTGACGCCAACCCGGACGGTGATGGCCTCGACGAGGCGTCGGTCTGGTTCATCTCCCCGGACGCCGGCGGCGTGATTGGCACCACCGCGCTGATCGAGGTCGGGTTCGATGGCGAGCTCACCAGCGTCGCGCTGCTCTCCGATGGCGTCATCTTGAGCGAGATGGACGTCCCCGCGGGCGCCGAGACGATCACCCTCGAGTGGGACACCAGCACCGAGGTCGACGGCAGCATCAACCTGTCCCTACGCGGCACCATGGCCAGCGGCGACGAGGTCACCTGCGATCCGATCGCAACGGTGCTCGACAACACCGCGCCGGCGGTAGTCTTCGGCCCGGAGATCAACTGGCTCGACGTCTTCGAGTGGTCGGTGACCGTCTCCATCGACGTTCAGGACACCAACCTGACCAACCTCACCATCCACGATGACCAGGACAACCTGCTGCTCGACACGGACACCGCCCTGCCCACCTTCACCTGGGGCATGACCGCAGGCGTGAAAAACGGCATCCACGTCCTCCACCTCACCGCCACCGACGCCGCCGGCAACGTCAGCCGCACCCACACCGACGGCTTCATCCTCACCCTGCCCAGCGGCAACCCGGTCATCGAGTATTCGACCGGCCTCGACCCCTTCGAGGTCTACATCCCGACCAACTGGCCCGAGGTCGAAACCCACATCAAGGGTTGGGTCGATGCCCGCGACAACATCAATCAGGTCATCGCCTGGATCCGCTGGGAGTCGGACGGCACCTGGGACGTCGAGCTCGCGGTCGGCCAGGGCATTTGCCCCCACCAGGGCATCGCCTACAAGACGGTCGAAGGCAGCGACGGCGAGCTGTTCGTCAGCATCAAGCGCGAAGCGATCCCGGCCAGCATCGAGGACGTCTTCCCCCTCGACGTTCAGGGCACCAACGTCTTCCCGGACAACGACGACCCGCTGACCTTCGGCTCCTTCTTCGGGCACATCGGCGTGATGAACCCGGAGGAGCACGTGGAGGAGACCCTCCCCATCGAGCTGCAGTTCAT
>JAUUZB010001079.1 GCA_030590185.1 Deltaproteobacteria bacterium | reverse complement strand
GTCTGCGATCAACAGTCGGCCGTCGGCGTCAAAGGCCAAGCCCGCGGGCGCCACATCGGTGGCGAGGGCCAGGGCGTTCTCGATAAAGGTCGCGGCCACGCCGTTGCCGGCGTAACGCTCGACCGAACCGGTCGCGGCGGTGTCGACCCGGTCGATACGGTGCAGCAGGGTACTGCTCACAAACACGGAGCCGTTGCGATCCACCGCCAGTCCAGCGTCGAAATGAAGGAACAACTCCGAGCCAAAGGGCTCGGCGTTGACCACGGCGCCACCGACATCGGTGGCGAGGGTGTTGATGGTACCGGACGGATCAACCACCCTGAGGCGGTACTTGGCCGGATCGACGATGAAGATGTTGCCCTGCTCATCGACCCCGACGTCGGTTGTCACATAGAACAGGGCGTCGGTCGCCGGTCCTCCGTCGCCGGCGTCCCCGACGTCGTCGATGTCGATCCAATCGCAATAGTTGGGATGCCTGATCGTTTGGTTGGAGCCGGCGACCGTGGTGACCTGGCCGTCAGCGATTTTGACCACCCGGGCGTTCCAACCATCCGCCACAAAGAGGGTGTCATCGGGCGCCACGGTGAGGCCCTTGAGGTGCTGGAATTGAGCCTCAGCGACCGGGCCGTCGGAGCAGCCACCCGCATCGTCATCAGAAATCATTGGATCGTTCCACCTGCCAGCCACGTGCTCGACGGTTCCGTTTGAGACGATCTTGCGAACTGTCCAGGAGCTTCCCGCGCTGTCGGTGAAGTAGACGACCCCCAAACGGTCCACTGCCACGTCGTAGGGAAGCCACAGATCTGCAATCTCGACGCCGTCGGCATTCAGGCGAACGCAGGGTGGATCGCAGATCTCCAGTCGCCCGGTTCCGGCGAGGGTTTGAATGATGCCCCGCCGGTCCACCTTGCGGATCCGGTGATTCCAGGCGTCGGCGATGAAGAGGTTGCCGAAGCGATCGACGGCGATACCCTGGGGCGCGTTGAGCTGCGCCAGAGTCGCCGGCCCGCCATCCCCGCTGAAACCCGCGACACCGCTGCCCGCTGCAATCGTGACTACACCCGTATCCGCGTCGATGCGCCAGACGCGGTGGCGTCGCGGGTCAGCGACATATAGGTCGCCGTCGTTGTTGGTGGCGAGACCATGGGGAGTACCCATCGGGATCTCATCGAGGGGAGCGCCGTTGCCGTACTGCCCAAAGAGCACCACCGGCTCCCAGCGCACCGCTCGGCACTCGTGGCAGCCGTCATTCGGGTTGGTGAACGCCGGGGAGCTCGGATCCTCTTCGCACTCCTCGACACCACTGATCAGGCCGTCACCGCAGGGCGCCGCCACGCAGGCGCTCTGCACACAGATCCCCGACTCGCCCGACGCGAGGGTGCACGGGTCACCGTCCGACGCCGGCGCATAGGTCTCGCCGACCTTTTCGACACAGGCCGCGTCCGGCGCAACGCACTGCCCGAGCGGCTGGAGACAGACGAGCTCGGCGGGGCACTGAGCATCGTCATCGCACTGGATGATTGCGTCCGGCCCCACGTCGAGGCTGACGGTGCACCCGCTGGCCAATGCGAACACGACGAGCATGACAACCTGCCGCATGGTGATCCTCCTCCAACCTATTGGTGTGCACTTTAGGGGAATGTCCCCCTTTGCGCCACCCTAGTCCCGGGCAATGGGACGGCCCTCAGCCCCGACGCAGCGCGTCCATTCATCATGAGCGAACGAAGCGAGTCAGGGGGCGCAACGCCGCGAACGAACGCGACCTGATGCACCGGTGGGAGTGCGTGGTTGTCCATTGGACTTCACCCTCCGCCCGTTCTACCAATAGCCGCGATGTCGACGGTGGATCCCGCGCAGCTGCGTCATCTCGCTGAGCTCGCGCAGCTGCGACCAAGCGAAGCGGAACTCGACCGGCTCGGCGATGACCTCAACACCATCCTCGATTACGTCGCCAAGCTCGAGACCCTCGACACCTCCGGGGTCGAGCCGGCCACGCAACCGTACCCGCCCGCCGCGCATCGCACCCCATCGGCCACCGTCTGGCGCGAGGATGAACCCGAGCCGGGACTCACTCCGGAAGAAGCACTGGCCAACGCTCCGCAGCGCCTCGGCGACGCCTTTGGCGTGCCCGAGGTGATCGAGTCGTGAGCCGTGACCATCCCACCATCCAGGCGTGCTTGAGGTGATCGAGTCGTGAGCCGTGACAATTCTTCTATTTGGGTGTGCCTGAAGTGATCGCCCCGTGAGCCGCGACCACCTCACCATCCAGGCATTGGCTCGCCGCCTCGAGGACCGGGAGACCTCGAGCCTCGCCGCCACCGACGCCTGCCTCGCGCGTCAGCGCCAGACAGAATCGCTCAACGCCTTCATCCACATGGACGCCGAGGCCGCCCGCGCCGCGGCTGCCGAGTCGGACGCTCGCCGCGCGGCCGGTGCCAGCCGTGGTCCCCTCGATGGTGTCCCCCTCGCGCTCAAGGACAACATCGTCAGCCGCTCGCTGCCCACCACCTGCGGCTCCGGCGTGCTCGCCGGCTTCACGGCGCCGTATGACAGCACGGTGGCGGCGCGGTTGCGCGAGGCCGGCGCGGTGTTGCTCGGCAAGCTCAACCTCGATGAGTTTGCCATGGGCTCCTCCACCGAGCGCTCGGCCGCCGGGCCGACGCGCAACCCGTGGGATCCAACCCGCGTGGCCGGCGGCTCCTCCGGGGGGGCCGCCGCGGCGGTGGCGAGTGGCGCGGTCCTCGGGGCCCTCGGCTCCGATACCGGCGG
>JAUUZB010000563.1 GCA_030590185.1 Deltaproteobacteria bacterium | reverse complement strand
TCGCCGAGGCGATCGCGGACGGTGAGGGCGTGGCCGAGGCAGCCCACGTCGGCACTAGCCTGTTGGGCGACGGCGGCGCGGCCGGGCGGCTGCGACAATATACCCGCCAGTTGCGTCAGATCGGACGCGGGCAGGGCGTGCGGCTCAACCTGGTGCGCAAGGACCCGGCCCTGTCGGCGTTGCACCGTGGTTTTGAGCTGCTGGGCCACACCGCTAGGCATCTGCGCCACGTCGAGCGCCTAGGTCCGTGGCGGCGCGGTCGGTTGCTCGAACGCCTGCGCCGCGCCGCGCGGCTGTTGAACAGCGAGGGCTACGAGGCGGTTTGCGGGCTGCTCGATGGGCTACGGGTGTTACAGGTGGACGAGGGCTTGCTGCGCAGCATCTTCGAGCGGACCTTGGCCGAGCCGAGCGTGCGACCGTTGAGCGTGGCGCCCTTGGAGGTCCACAGCGAGGTTGAGCTGCCCTGTGCGGTGAACGTACCGCGGGCGCACTTCGAGGACGTGGTCGGAAACCTGATGCGCAACGCCATCCAAGCCACGGCGCGCGATGCGACCGGCGACGGTCATGCCGACCCAATCATCATCGGCGTCGCCATCACCTGTGAGGTCAACCCGATCACCGCTCACGAACGGATCTGCTTAGCGATTCGCGACCGGGCGTCGCAACCCTTGACTATCGAGAGGGTGCGGAGCCGGGAGATCCAGGGCGGCCTCGGGTTGGTCAATGACCTCGTCACCCGTTACGACGGCACGGTGGTGGTAGAGCCGCAGTCGGCGCCGTGGACGAAGGCGGTGGTGGTCAAGTTTCCCCGGGAAGAACGAGGAGTCTAGCCGTGACCGAGCCTCTGGTGTTGATCGTCGAGGATGGCGACGAATACCTCGACAACCTGCAACGCTTCGTGCCCGGGTCGACCTATCGCCAGGCCCACGACGCCGCCGAGGCGCTAGCGGTGCTCGAAGCGGAGCCGGTGAGTCTGGTCTACCTCGACATGCGCTTCGACCGCATCCCGCGCGCCCAGTTGGTTGGCGACCACGCCGCCCTGACCCAGGAGCACAACGGCGACCCGGCGCGCGCCTGGCGGTTTCTGGAGAACAATCAAGGCCTGTTCATCCTCGACAGCATCACTCAGGCAGGGTTCGGTGAGTTGCCGGTCATCCTGGCCTATGACTTTTCGCGCGAGCCCAAGCGCTGGGAGCACCTGCGGGCGAGCTATCCGCGACTGGCTTGGGTAGGGGATGGGGTGAGCGCGGAGGAGATACGGAGGGTGATCGTCGAGTTGGTTGGATCGGGGTGAGCCACCTAGAGGGAGAGATCGCCCCCTTCCGCCTCAGCCTCGGCCTCCCCGGTATTCACCTTGATCGCGAAGCCCCCCATGCCTGTTGCTGGTGTGACCGACTGCCCGATCTGGGCGCCGGTCTGGGCACTAATAGTGGTGGTGACGGTGTTGCCGTAGCCGGTAATCAAGAGGAGGTTCCCGCCCATCACCTTGACCGCCTTGGCCAAGCCATCCATGAGGATCTTGCGCCGTTCGTTTTCGTTTCGCTGCTCACCCACCATCCAGCACGGCCAGCTGATGGGAACCAGATTCCAAATACCCATGCTGAGAAGTTTGAGGGGCGCCTGGGGCCAGCAGAGCGCAAAACGCCAGGACTCCTGGTAGTCGGCGGTGGTCCAATAGACGTTCTGGAAAAAATAGCCGTCCGGCCACACGATTTGAGCCTCCGCCGCACCCAGGGTCTCGTAGCGGTCTCTGTAGCCCTCCTCGATGGTGATCATGTTCCCGTTGTCAGAGAGCGTGATCCCCTCTGGGATGGTGCCCTCCAGAATTCTGACACCCTCGACGGCTTCGGTCGCATCGATGATCTTCGCAATGCGAGCGTCCCGTTCGGCGTCAACCTCGCCGAAAATACGCGCCCGGATTTTTGGCTTGGGGAAGGGAGCGGTCGCGCAGCTAGCCAGGGATCCAGAAAAAAGCGCGACGGTTAGCAGATACACCAAACCCGACGCACCGAGCCTCGTCCCTTGGCTCGAGCCGGTGGCCAATTGATCCTCAGCTGAGATTCTCATCGTCACGTCCCTGTGTCACGACCTAGATGTCGGGCGACAATAGACGAATCAGGACCGCCGTGCCACGGCCCCTGTGCCCTCAACGTTGACGGCTGCATGGGCCGCACTCCGTGTGGCAAATCTTGGTTCACCGTCGAGAGCAGCGATTCCAACTCGACGCTCACATGCCAGCCCGACCCACCGCGTAGTCCTCACCTCTTCCCGGGGTTGCTCGGTCCGCCACCAGGCGTACGGTGAAAGCAGCGACCTCCTCGATGGAGGTCCGGCTGCGAGTCCGCAGGGAGCTCCGCACGGACTCCGGCCAACCCTCCGTGAGCTGTGTCGCCATGAAGCCTGGGGAGATGGAGAAGACCCGGATCCCTCGGCTGTTGTATTCCGCGGCCAGTGACCGCCCCAGCCCGTGCAAGCCGTGCTTGGCGATCGAATAGGCGGTCAGGCCCTTGCCAGGAGCGCCGCCGACCACCTCGGATAGGATGGACACGATGGTGCCGGACCCATGTCTCACCATGGGACGCAGGAATCGACGCGCCAGGTTCAAGCTGCCCGCGACGTTGACCTCCAGCTGCTGCAGGACCTCGGCCCAGGTCACGAGATGTAAGGGACACAGTTGCACGGGAGGGCAGGCGTTGTTGATCAGGAGAATCTCGCCGTCGAGGTTGAGGTCGAAATCCAGATCCCTGGCGACGTCAACGCGCAAGACTCGGCCCCGGATCTCCTCCCGCCGCATGGCGGCCTCAGTGTCGCGGGCAGCCTCGCTGTCGGCTGCGTAGAGGGCGATCGGTGTCCAACCGGCATGGCCGCAGGCAAGGGTCAACGCCCGCCCGAGGCCGCGGGTGCCGCCGCTGATCACCGCGAATCGTTCCTCACCCATCCTGGTCGAACCGTAGGTTGGATCGGCCTCGCGCCACCACGACCTCACGACCGAGGTCAGTGAATTGGAAGTCGAGGACCAGGAGCCGCTCGCTCTCTACTTTTTGCTTCACCTCACCATCGAGCCGCAAACGGGCGCCGAGATACACGGGCTGCAGGTAACGAATATCCACCGACAGCAGCAGGCCACGGCGTCCGGGGAACACCATGCCGACAAAGTGCGAGAGGAAGCCATTCATGAGCCCACCGTGCATCAGCCGGCCGCTGAATCCGCGGGCGCGGGCGTGAACCTCATCGACGTGGATCGGGTTCCGGTCACCAAAGACAGTGAGGAAACCCTCGTGCACGGCGGGCGTGACCTCGTAGACGTGGTGCTCGCGCTGCCCCGGAACCAGGTCCGAGAAGGCCAGGTCGTTCGAGCTATTGCTCACCTCGCCCTCCACGGCCGCCGGAGATCGAGAGGATTAAATCTGCAAACTGGCCGACGTTCTGCGTCGCCTCCACCTCGCCGGTGTGGAACCGAACTCCAAACTCATCCTCAACGGCCGCGACCAAGGCGATCTGCATCAAGGAATCCCATTCTTCAACCTCGGTCGCAGACAACTCAGCGGAGAGATGAACCTCATCGAGAAAAATGCAGTCGAAGATGACCTGCAGGCGTGCGATCACATCGTCGCGGGTCATGATTCATCCCAGGAGGTGGCGATCTCCGTCACAAAAGGAACGTAGTCCGCGACGGACATCTCGTAGGTGCCCTCGGCACGATTGAGAGCCGGGAGGAACCCGAGGCTCGGCAGGAGCTGCCGGATGCTGCGATTGCGTCTCGTGGCCCGATAACGCGCAACGATCGTACGGCAGCCGCCCGCCTTCGCGAGCCCGACCAAACGATTCAATGCCTCCTCCTCCACCTGCCTGCTGAGCACCCTGCAGCTCATGAGCCAGGTATCAATCTCGGCGCTCTCTCCTACAATTTCCAGGATCGCCAGGGAAACGAGCCCGTGTTCGCCAAACCTGTCCTCCAACCGGAGGGTGAAGCCAACCATGGAGGTGTCCTCCAGCAGGGCCCGAACCTCCGACTCCGTACGTCGCCGCGTGGTGAGGTTGAACTCATTTGTCTTCTGGACCAGTTGAGCGATTCGAGGAACGTCGATCTCGACAAACGGTCGGAGCGTGGCGCGCATCTGGAGGCCTCTCAAGAAATCAGGAAAAGCGGTTCCACGGGCGACAGCCTCCACCCGTTCCCGCTCCGGGGCCAGCCGCCGTTGGTAGTATGCCGTGCGCTCGCGGTCCTCTGCCGTGATCGAACGTGGCTCGAAGTAGGTGCAATCGGCAACCCTCGCCAGGTGATTCGCGGGCTCACCATCGAGCAGAATCGTCTCGATCGTTGACAGTCGGTGTCGAACTTCTTCGATCTCGAAG
>JAUUZB010000984.1 GCA_030590185.1 Deltaproteobacteria bacterium | reverse complement strand
GTCACCGGCGAAGACGAAGAGGGACCGGTGCCGGAACAGGATCCGCTCAGCTGCCTCAGTTACGGTATCCGGGTCAGCGAGCAAACCTCTCAAGCGCCGGTGACCCAGAGCATCCTCGGCGGCGACAGCTCCGGTCTCAGCGAGACCCTCGGCTCCGGCCTCGACATCCTGTGGGGGGTCAGCGGCCTCGACGCCAAGGTCAAGCGCCTGGTGCCCTACGTCGATGAGGCACGCATCACCCTCGGACGCTCCGGCCGGGGCAAGGACGCCCGCACCGCGCCGCGCCTGTTGGTGCGCAAAGAAGTCGGCAAGAGGCTTCAGCTCCAATACGACGGCGCCCTCGACGAGGTGGATGACCACATCGTGAGCCTGGAATATCAGCTCTCCAGCACCGCCACCCTCGAGGGCTCCTGGGTCAGCCTGAGCGACGTGCCGATAGGCGACTTTGGCCTCGATTTGCGCCTGCGGGTAGAGTTTGATTGATCCCACCCATGGTCGCGGTTGGCTTGATACTGGTGCTAGGGGCCTCCCCGGCCACCGACAAACTTGCGCCCTACCGTGGCCAGCCGGTCCTCTCGATCACCGTCGACGCGCCCCCGGGTGAGGATGAGGAGTTCCTGCGCTCCTTGATCGACATCCAGCCCGGTTACCTACTCTCCACCAACCAGCTCCAGTCCGCGATCAAGCGTATCTATGCCCTCGGCCGCTTCGCCAATATCGAGGTTTCGGCCCAACGCCTTTCGGGGGTGGTGCTGCTGCACTTCCGCTTGATCCCGGTCAAGCGCCTGGACAGCCTGGAGCTCGAGGGTTTGACCTGGGCCGAGGAGGGGCCCCTGCGTGCGGCGCTCAAAATGCGAGCCGGTGCCGAGGTCGATCGCCGCACACCCGAGCTACTCCGCCAACGAGCGGAGGCGCACCTGGCCGCCGTCGGCTTTCCAAACGCCACCGCGACGGTGGAGCCGGTGCCCGGTGAGCTGGATGAGGAGGAGCGCTCCTATCGGATCCGAGTGATGGAGGCCGTGCCTCGGCGGGTAGCCGCGGTGCGCTTCACCGGTGACCCGCGGATGCACGCCAACGTACTGCGCCGCCTGATCGAGACGGAGCCCGGAGACATCCTGAACCTCGAGCGCCTCGCCCGCGATCGCGAGCACCTCGAGCGGGCACTCGTCGATCACGGCTTTCTGCGCGCCCGGGTCGAGGAACCTCGAATCCAATCGGTGGGAGACGTGCACACGGTGCTGCTCAACGTCAACGCCGGCGACCGGATCGCCATCGACCTGATCGGCTTTCGGTCGGTGACCGAGGAGGATCTACGCGCCCTGTGGCCGGAGCAGGGCCCGCGCATCGAGCCCGGCACCCTCACCGCATTTGCCGCCGCCATTGAGCGGCACTATCTGCGCCGGGGCTACGCCGACGTGAAGGTTGAGATTCGCGGCTTCCGCGACGCCAAGCGCCGGATCTCCCGCTATCTCTACATTATACAGGAAGGTGCGCCGGTGCGCGTGATCGGCATCGAGTTCGTGGGCGCCGAGGCTATCCCGGCCGAGACCCTCGAGGAACAGGTACGCACGGTGCTGCAGAACGAGCTGCGGGTGGGTGACGACTTCCAACAAATCGCGCCCTCCGAGCTAAACGTGGCGAGCGTCGGCACCCCCGACTATGGCCGTCGCCCGCGCAGCGCCAGCTATCTGACCCCCTACCCGGCCGAGGAGCGTTGGGTGCCGGAGCTCTACCAACGCGCCCTCGACGGCATCCTGGCGGTATATCAGGACCGGGGTTACCTGGAGGCGGAGCTGAGCGAGCCGAGCCTCCGCCGGCGGCGCGGGCAACTGCGCGTCCGAATCGAGGTCGATGAGGGACTGCAAACGCTGATCCGTTCGGTGCGTTTTCGCGGCAACGAGGCGCTCAGCGCCACACAGCTCATCACCGAGCTCGAGCTCAGCACCGGCGTGGAGGAGGGGACGAGCAGAGTGACCCCCGGGGGGCCCTTCTCGGCCAGCGGCATCGAGACCGGACGCATCGCCCTGGTGCGCCGCTACCGGGATCTCGGCTACCTGTACGCCAAAATCTTCACCGAGGCGGCACCGGAGGACGACGACGGGGGGGACGGCGGCGTCTACTACGCAGAGGTCATCTTCCGGATCGAGGAGGGACCCCAGGTGCGGATCCGGAACCTGCTGGTGCGGGGCAACCTTCATACCGACACCGACACCATTCGCAGCCAGATCTCCCTCGAGCCGGGAGACATCTACCGCCTCGACCAGGCCGTACGCGACCAGCGCGCCATCTCCAGGCTCGGCGTGTTCGAGAGCGTGCGCGTCAAGCTGATCGACGAAGAGCGGCCCGAGGAGCAAAAAGATCTGGTGGCCGAGGTGGTGGAGCGCAAGCGCCACGCCATCGAGCCCTTCGGTGGGCTGTCGACCGCCGACGGTCTGCGCGCTGGCGTCGCCTACTCCCACAACAACCTGTTCGGCTGGGCCGCCAGTCTCAACCTCGAGGCACGCTTCAATCGCCAGTTCTTCTTCGAGATCTACGGCCCTTACCGCGAGACCATGGAGGAACGCTACGACGACTACACCTTGGGTGAGCACCTCACCAAGGGGATCGAACGGACCCTACGGGCCGGCCTACGCTCGCGGCGCTTCGCCCTGGGCCCGGTGGGCACCGCCCTGCGGCTCGACTTCACCAACGAGATGGACCAGACCGTCACCTACTCCGCCCACGAGAACGCGATCACCGCCGGCATCGAGCTGTTCCCCCTGCCCCAGCTCAGCATCGCGATCGAGCCGCGCCTCGCTTATACCGACGCTGAGTGCCCCAAGGAGGAGGGGGAGGACGGAGACACCGGCCGCTGCTTCATCGGCGAGGATGCCAGCACCGTCATACCGGAAGGGGAACGCTATGCCTTCCAAATCGGGTCGACGGTCACCTTCGACTACCGGGATGATCAGTTCAGACCCACCTCGGGCTTCTGGATCAAGGGCAGCGGAACCTATGCCATCGGTGAGGTGACCCGGCAGGAGGACCCGGCACAGCTCG
>JAUUZB010001012.1 GCA_030590185.1 Deltaproteobacteria bacterium | reverse complement strand
GAGACCGTTGTCACCTTCTCTTATGCCGACGGCAGGCTCTCGACCCTGGAATGGGAGGAAAGCTACGGCGGTGACCCCACCGATACCAGCCGCAGCACGTACATCTACACCGACGGCAAGCTGTCGAGTATCGAGGGCGAGGGTGAATCCGTCTTTGCCTTTGATACCGTCGAGGCATCGTACGTGTACACCAGCGAGTCGACCTTTGTCCTCAACCCGGACAACACCATCCGCGAGATCAGCGCTGAGGGGGACAGCATCAATACCGTCGATTATGGTAATGGTGACGGCCCGGAGACCGACTATTCCACCTGGGACAGTGAGTCCGACTTCGCCTACGATGAGCAGCAGAGGCTGATCGAGCTCGAGGACGACGATCGCAACATCTGGGAGCTCACCTACGACGACCAAGGTCGCGTGACGAAAGTCGAGAACAGGCCCGACGACAACAACTACACCCGCACCACCACTTACACCTACGGCGATACGCCGGTGAAGGGCATCGTCTTTGCCCCGAACATCCCCCTCGACACGTACTTCGACCTCCTGGGCAGCTGTTTCAACGACGTCGACCCGCTGAGCTGGGCCTCGTTGATCTGGGCCTTCGACAACTAGCCCACTTTTTACGCCACACCCCGCGCGGCGACCGACGCCACCGCTGGCGCCGATAGCCACCCCGTGAACGTGGGGGCTACGAGTAGCCCTGACATCGGGCCAGGTGATGGTATCCCCCTCCAGGATCCCTTCGGCCTGCTCGGCGTTGGTAGATCGGACGAAATCTGGTACCTCCCGCCAAGGTGTCCGAAAAACGATCGAAACGGCGTGGTCGACGACTGCTGCCGCTGCTACGGCTGGGGGGTGGGCTCACCCTGGTGACCTTTGCGGCCACCCACCTCGCGACCCTCAGCCTCGGCCTCGTTTCCCTGGACGCCCTCGAGACCACGCGCACTCTCATTGGCGGCTTCTGGCACCTGCCAGTGATCTCGTTGGTCGTACCGGTCGCTCTCACCCTCCACGTCAGCGGTGCCCTCGGCTCTGTCCTGCGCCGCGTCTCCTTGCGCATGCCGGCCGGCGAGGTGACGCGGGCGGTCTTCGGCCTGATGATTCCGCTCGGCCTTCTCGGCCACCTCATCGCCACCCGGCTGTTCTTCAGTCTGTACGACCTCGAGGTCAGCTACGCCCTCTTCTTCCTCCTCGATCAGCCGGTGCCTCTACTGTTCACCGTAGCGATGCTGGCCTTGATCTGGACCCATGCCTGCATCGGCCTCTACTACTGGCTTCGCCTCCGCCGGTGGTTCGAGCGCCTGTCCCACGCCTTTGTCGGCTTCGTGCTCATCTTCCCAACCTTGGCAATCCTCGGGACGGTCAACGCCGCGCGACAGGCCACCGCCAACGCCGCGGATCCCCAGTGGGCTGCGGGCTTGGTGCAACAACTGCCGATGGCCCCAACCGAGCTCCGCGGTCTGATCGAGCCGGCCTACCAGATCTGCTTGCTCGTCTGGCTCAGCGCTGTTGCGGTCGCCTTCGCCAGCCGCTGGCTGATCATCGCGCTCAAGGCCCGGCACAAGACGATCCAAATCCAATACTCCACCGGCGAGAAGGTGATGGCTTTTCCCGGCACGTCGTTGCTCGACACCAGCAGACTCGCTCGCATCGACCACGTCTCGGTCTGCGGCGGCCGCGGCCGTTGTTCCACCTGCCGGGTGCGGATCGAGACCGGCGCCGAGACCCTGGCGCCGCCCGCCGTCGACGAACACCGGATCCTCGAGCGCATCGGCGCCCCCACCCACGTGCGCCTGGCCTGCCAGACCTTTCCCGAGGGCAACGTCCGCATCCACCCGCTGGTGCAAAAACCGCCCCCGCCGGCCCGCGTCACGGCGCGTCGGGAGATCACCCTGAGCAGCGAACAGGAGATAGCTATCCTCTTCGCCGATCTGCGTTCCTTCACTCGTTTCTCCGAGAAGCGGCTCCCCTTCGACGTCGTCTACGTTCTGAACCAATACTTTCAATATATGGGACGGGCGATCGAGCTCAACGGCGGCTACGTCGACAAGTTCATCGGCGACGGACTGATGGCGCTGTTCGGCATCGACGAACCGGCCCAGGTCGGCTGCCGCAACGCCATCTTCGCCGCCCAGGAGATGGCCCGCCGCTTCGAGCAGCTCAACGCCCAGCTCGCCGGTGAGCTGGCGGAGCCGCTGCGTTTCGGCATCGGCATCCACAGTGGTCAGGCGATCGTCGGCGAGATGGGCTACGGCCACGCTTCGGCGCTGACCGCTATTGGCGACGCGGTCAACACCGCCAGCCGCCTCGAGGGGATGAGCAAAGAGCTCGCCTGTGAGGTCGTCGTCTCCGCCGCCGCCGCCGACCGCTCACGGCTCGATTTCGCTACTTTCGCCAGGCAGGAGGTCGCGGTGCGCGGCCGCGACGCGCCCATGGCGGTGTACGCGATCCCGACCGGCACGGATCTGGTGGTGCGCCTCGGGCAGTCGGCTATCGCAACTGAGGCCGGCGTTCAGCGAGAGTAATAAAACCGAACCTGGCTCGGGCCCGGTAGGCCCACGATGTCGAGCTTGGCGTCCGGCAGGGCCCAGCGGTGGGTGCGACGCATCACGCCGCGGCCCTGGCGGTCGACGTGGGTCTCTGGCCCGTAGCGATTCGCGACCGCCTGGGCCATTTCCGCCGCGGCCGCCTCCAGGGACTCCGGGGTGGCCCCGGGCAGTCGTTGGAAGCAGGTGGCCCGGCAGCCGAAGCGATTCATGGTCACCCGGCAGGGGACCTCGTTGTCGAACAGGGTGAAGTCGCTCTCCCGTTGAGCGCTCTTCACGCCGAGGGCGCGGGCCTCGGCGGAATCGAGCATCCCGGCGCACACGTCCGGGATCGTGATCCCTTCGAAGCCCTCGCCTAGGCTGCGACAGTCCTGGCGCGTCGCACAGGCGCTCGGACTCGGGTCGAGTCGGATG
>JAUUZB010000912.1 GCA_030590185.1 Deltaproteobacteria bacterium | reverse complement strand
CTTCGGGCTGCGGAAGCTGCCGTTCCAGACCGAATGCAAGCGGGAAAGGACGCTCAGCGGCCCGATGTCCGTGATCCGCAGGTGCATCATGCCCGGCATCAGGTTCGCGAAGGGGAAAATCTTGAAGCCAAAGCCCCAGTAGGGCGAGGTGCCAGCGCCGATCAGCGCCGTCTTGCCCTCGAACAGGGTGGAGCCCGGCTCGAGCTCGATGACGGCGTCGCCGCGGCGGGGGTCGATGTAGAAGGCGCGGCCGTTGTTGGTCACCCGCCCCTCGACCGCGGTCTTGCCGAACAGAACCCGCGGGATGCTCTTGGTCAGGATAGCCCCGGCGTAGCCCCCGAGACCGGTGAACAGCTTGCGCGCCAACCAGCTCTTGGATTCCTTGCGTATGGCGGCGTAGTCGCTCAGGACCATCGCATCGTAGCCAACCCCGCCGAAGCAGAAGCTCTCGCCGTCGCTTTCGATCAACGGGATCTCGTGGGTGCGGCCGGGCGCGTACTCGACGATGGTCTTGAGATCGCGCACCGGGTTGGTGGCGCCGATCACCGAGGTCATGCCGTTGCCGGTGCCGAGGCGCAGGAAGCCGAAACGCGGCATGCCGATCAGCGACTGGGTGTCGCCGTAGCGATCGGCGCGCTCGATGCGCCACTCGTTCGACTCATTGATGTAGCGCTTGACCATGTTTACCGAGCGCGCCAGGGTGCCGTCGCCGCCGCCGGTCAGGATGGTGCCGTAACCGCGCTGCACGATCTCACGGGTGATCGCCTCCGCCTCTTCGAGGGAGTGGGAGTAGAAGAAGTGATCACTGCCGACGATGCGCTCGAGCTTGCGGGCGAGCTTGTCGGTCACCTTGCGGGCGTTCTTGTTCAGCATGACCGCGATACGGGTCGGGTCCGGCTGAACCACCGGCAGGGTGTTGGGCTTGGGGATCAACTGGTGTCTGGATTCGACGGATGTAAGCACGTTCGTCCTCCTGCCAGTGGTGGCTCGTACCCGGCGGGTACGCCTGGTTCCTAAGCAGCTTCCGTGCCAGAGACGGTCGCTGTTGGGCTAAAACGGATAATAGCCTATTTACAACACCTTAGGAGGACGGGCGGAAAACTCACCGCCCGTTTGAGAATCTCCATGCCGGGATCTGCGAATGACGCTTCGCACAATAACCCATTGGGTGCGTAGCTATTTTCGCACCTGGGTGGCAAACGTGTCGTGAAAATCGGATCCCAAACGCGGGATTCGATGGATACGGCTAATTCTTGGGGACGGATTCCCAATCCTTGAGGAACTTCTCGATCCCGATGTCCGTGAGGGGGTGTTTGATCAATTGTTTCATGATCTTGGGCGGGATCGTGGCCACGTGGGAGCCGGCGAGGGCACATTCGAGCACATGGCGGGGGTGGCGGATGCTGGCGGCGAGGACCTGGGTCTCGTAGCCGTAGTTCTTATAGATCTGCACCAGGTCGTGGATGATCTCCATGCCGTCGTCGGAGATGTCGTCGAGCCGGCCGATGAAGGGCGAGATGTACGTAGCGCCTGCCTTGGCGGCGAGCAGACCCTGGGTGGGCGAGAAGCACAGGGTGACGTTGGTCTTGATGCCGTCGGCGGAGACCGCCTTGACCGTCTTGAGCCCCTCAAAAGTCAGCGGGATCTTCACCACGATGTTCGGGTGGATCTTGGCGATCTCCCGCGCCTCGGGGATCATCTTGTCGGCGTTCACCTCGACCGCCTCGGCCGAGATCGGGCCATCCACGATCTCACAGATCTCCTTGACCACGGTTTTGAAGTCGCGGCCGGTCTTGGCGATCAGAGACGGGTTGGTGGTGACACCGTCAATGATGCCCCAGGACGCTGCCTCTTTGATCTCGTCAACGTCGGCTGTGTCGATGAAGATCCGCATGGTGATGCTCTCCGAAGGAAGTGGGTGTGGGAGGCCCGTTAGCCGCTCGGCCACCGGGTGTCAACGCCGTTGGCGCGGGTGTGCTCAGCCCCAGAGCTCGTCGAGCACGGCGAGGTCGTCGTCGTCGATCGGCACTACGTCCGCGTCGTCGAGCTCCATCGGCTCGGTGCTCTCCGTCTCCGCCTTGGGGGGCGGCGCCGTCTTGGGGGTCTTGGCCACGATCCGACTGTTCACCGCCGCGAGCCGCCGGGCCAGGGTCTTGGCGATGTAATGCACCAGCTTGGTGGCCGCCGGGAGGTTGGAGGCCAGCATGGCGTCGAGGGCCGGGCCGGGGATCTTGAGCACCGTGGCTTCCGTGGTCGCCACCAGGGTGGCCACCCGCAGGCTCTTGGTCATCAGCTCGAGCTCGCCCACGATCTGACCCCGGCCGAGGGTCGCGACCACCGAGGCGTTCACCCCCGCCTGCCCGAGGATGACCTCCACCGTCCCGGAGACGATGGCAAAGAGGGCATCGCCCTCCGCCCCGGCCTCGAACAGGGTGTTGCCCGGGTGGAGAAGGATCTCCTCGCCCTGTTGCACCAGATAGGCGGCTTCTTCGGTGCTCAGAAACTTCCCTAGGGAGGTCTCCATCAGCTCTTGCGCGAGGTTGCTCATGCGGCTCTCCGGTGGTGGTTTGGAGCGTTTCACAACACAGAATGGCTGTGGGGACAAGCGCTCTGGATCGCCGCCAACCGTTGGTTCGCCGCCTCCACCTGCACCGGGTCGATCTCAAACCCAACGAAGGAACAGCCGAGCTCCAAAGCCACCTGCCCGGTGGTGCCCGAGCCGGAGAAAGGGTCGAGCACCACCACCTCGCGGCCCGAGTGACCGTAGGCCTCGATGCAATGGCGCGGGAGCTGGCTAGGGAAGCGAGAGTAGTGCGCCTCGCCGTCGATCCTCTCGTTGGGAAACTCCCACACGGTCTTGACCGGGGGCGCGGTGCGAAACCGATGCCCCTCGCTGCGCGCCAACAAATAGATCGACTCATGCCCGCGGTGCGGCCGGCGGCACCGTCCCTCGGGCATCGGGTTCAATTTGCGCCACACGACCTCGCCGCGAAACAGATAGCCGGCGTCACACAGGGCGACGACCAGGCGATAGGGCAAGGCGAGCAAATTGCCGTAGGTCAGCCAGGGGACCTCCTTGCGCAGGAAGGCCCGGCGTTTAGCCCGCGGTTTGGTGTAGGCGGAGTTGTCGGGCGTCAGGCCGTTGTGGTCGGGACCGGGGGAGCTGTAGGTCCGGTCTGAGTGCCGCCAGTTGACCGGCGTGTT
>JAUUZB010000177.1 GCA_030590185.1 Deltaproteobacteria bacterium | reverse complement strand
TCTACAGCCAGTCCCTGATGAAGGACTACATGAGCGATGCGGAGCAAGCGGGCGAAGAGACGGTGCGCACCTACGCCAAAGCTGTCCTGCGCGGCGCCTCGATCGTCGCCCACTGGACCCATCCGGACGGCACGGTCTACGCCCTGGCCAAGGTCAGCCTCGCGGACGCCACGGCGAGCGCCGCTGGCGCTGATGGCCTCGACGAGGGGGCGCGGGAGTGGGCGAGAGCCAAGGGCGAGGCGGTCTTCGCGGCGGAGGCGCAACCGTGAGCGCGGGAGTGGGGGGGAACCAAGGACGAGGCGGTCTTCGCGGCGGAGGCGCAACCGCGAGCGCGGGAGTGGGTGGGAGCCAGGGGCGAGGCGGTCTTCGCGGCGGAGGCGCAACCGTGAGCGCGGGTTGGCATGCCAGGGCGACGCCTCGCTCTGGTGGCTACGGTTTCTGGCGAATGCTCCTGGTCATGGCGGGTACTCTGGCCCTCGGCGCCTGCGGCGGTGGGACAGAGGGTGGCGGTGGCGGCGGCGGGGTCGGTGGCGGTGGCGGAGTCGGTGGCGGTGGCGGTGGCGGTGGCGGGGTCGGTGGTGGCGGCACCGGCGGCGGTGGCGGGGTCGGGGGTGGCGGCACCGGGGGCGGTGGCGGGGTCGGTGGTGGCGGCGGCGGTGGCGGGGTCGGTGGTGGCGGCACCGGCGGCGGTGCTCCGGGCACCATCGATATCTATTTCGCTGGCGATCACACGCCGGAGACCTTTGTCGACGGCCTGGCGGGGCAGACGCCGGTCAATTACGAGATCGCCTTGAGTCGCTACTACGCCCTGACCGCGGTGGACGATCCCAATCCAGTGCTCTGCTTTGAGCACGCCGACCCGGTGGTGGCGGACATGGCCGGAGACAACCTGGTGGGCAGCTGCGACACCTCCACCATGGCCACCGGGACCTATACCCATGGCCGCACCAAGGTGGACTGGGCGCGCTACACCGTGGACGGCACCTACCATGGCGTTGGCACCCTGGCCGGGGAGTACACCTTCTTCCGCGCCTATTCCGACGGCACCTATTTCGGCGTCCCCTACCTGGCTGGCGGCGGCACGGTGCGTTTCGTGTCAGGCAGCACCGATATCGAGATCCCCTGGGTGTGGCTCGACCTGCCCAGCGGCGGCGGCATCGTGCACGACACGACGGGCGGCGAGTACACCATGACCTTCCCCTTCACCAATCCGTTGCCCATCGATCAGACCAGCAGCGCCAATCATTGGGCGCGCCTCAACTGGAAGGTATTCGAGTCCTTCCGTTGGGCCGATCTGCCGACCGCCGGATACGTCGCCGAACAATGGGACACGTCCGGCACGCCGGGCCTGAGCGAAGTGGTCTGGAGCCCGGGGGTCACCGGGTACCACGTCACCGCATCGGACGACTGATGGGGCGTTGGGGAACGAGCCTGGAAGTGAGCCCGTGCGCGCCCCAACCACGATCACCCGCTTGACAACCCCCGGAGACGGTTGCGACCATCGAGTCAACCGTGGGGACCCCAGCCATGATGCGTTCATTGATCCTCGTTGCCTTGGTGTCGAGCCTCGCCTGCCGCAACCTCTCGGAGGTCGGCGATCAGGATCAGCCCCGCTTCTTGGGCGAGTACTCCGGCGTCTATGAAGGGATCGACCAGCGCGCCGGGGTCGACAACGGCACCTTCATCGTCCACCTCGATGACAAGCTGCTGATCTCTCCGTACCTGCTCGACCGAGACGGCACCGCCACCCTCTCCTACTTCGCCAACGTGCTGACCATCTCCGGGGATGGCGAGACCGGCGCCGACCTGCTCGGTGCGTTCGCGCTCAACGTCAGGCTCGAGCAGTTCTACGGCAGCGGTACGCGCTGCGCGAACGACGTCGAGCTCACCTCGGCCACGGAGTTTTTCGAGCTGGCCGCGACCTGCCTGAACCAGGGTTGCGACATGCCGTGCCTGTTTCCGGACATGGCCCACTTCGAGGACTCCGTCTGGGGAACCTGCGCCGACGATCGCATCTGCTTGGTCGATGGCCTGGAGCTCGGCGGCAGGGTCGGCCCAAACGGCGTAGACGTCTATTTCGATCAACTCGCCATCGCGCCCCCCTCCCGCACCGAGATCGCCTGCCCCACCGACGCCACGGCGAGCTCGGGCAAGCAGTGGGTCGGCTGCTATCGCTACGACCGCCTGTGCGACTTCGATTCTCGGCTCGCCGGTATCTTCGAGGTACAGCTAGCCTTCGAACCGCTCGCTAGCAGCGGCAGCGCCACGGAGACCTCGCGGGAATTCGACCTCGCGGTGGCGGTGACGGACAACCTCTCGGCCGCGATCCTGTTCGACGGACAGCGGGTCTTCTTCGGCAGCTTCGAGCCCTTTTCCCTGAGCTTCGACGTTAACGACGGCGAAGGTCTCGGCGCGCCCCACGCCCGGGTCCGGGGGGCGGACGACCTGCCTACCCGGGTCACGGGACAGTTGGTGGAGAGCGCCGACGGTGACCTGGTCTTGCTGGAGGGGACCTGGACCGAGACCACCGGCGACGGCGTCCAGTATGTCTACGCCCTGACGGGCCAGCGCAACGCCGGCTCCGAGGCGGGTCGGACCTGTCCGGTGCAGAGCGGTTGCCGCACCGACGCGCCGATCTGTCCGGGGGGCTCGATCGCCGGCGCCGGCCAGGAGCTCCTGCTCTCCTCGCGTCTCAACGAGCAGGGCTGCGTGATCACCGACTGCATGCGGATAGCCCAACCAGATCTCCTCTGCCCAGACGCCAGCTTCGACTGCCAGGTGCCCGGGGGCGCGGGTTTCGTGTTCGAGGGTTTTCCCATGACCATCCAAACCCTCGACCTCGAGGTGCGTTGCGCTGATGGCAGCGACGACTGCGCCGCTGCCCAGAGCTGTTTGGCGATCACCTGCGCCGACCCGGAGACCGCCACCCAGGATCAGTTCGCCTTTGTCGATGACAATTGCGCCGACCTCGACGTACCAATCCTGTTCATGCTCGAGGCTTCCTACGACATGTTGATCGTCTCGTGCGTCCCGGAGCCGCCCTATTGCAATCCGCTGTACGCGCCGATCTGTCCCCTCGGCACGCTGTTGCCCGGGGTCACTAGCTCCCTCGAGCCGATCATCACCGAGCCCTGCTTCCAGGAAGTCTGCTGGCAGAACCTGCGCAACACCGCGACCATGCCGATGCTCTGCCCGGGCAGTGATTGGATCAGCTGCACCGGCGTCGAGGTGCCGATCCCCCACCTGCGCGACATCTTGCCCCCGGGCGCGGCCGACGGCTACCCGGACTGCGTCGAGTTTCTATGCGAAGAGCGCAGCGAGGTGGTCTACGGCGTGGGTTACCCCTGCTACCAACTCCCGAGCTCGCACCTGCCCCTCGGGCTGTTCGATCCCGCCCACGGGGTCGACGTCGCGGATCTCGGCGGCTGTCCCCTGTACCGGCCCCACCTGCCCTGAGCGCCGCACCGGCCCCGGGCGTCTCGATCCCCGTACGTGTCTGGTTTCTCAGACATGTGTTTCGTCAGAAGTAGCTGAAATCAGGGAGGTCTCCACTGGCACGTCCTCTGCATAGTTTGTGTTCGCCCCAACCGAAGAGGAGACAAACCATGCGCCTGTCCGCACGAATGATTGACCTGTTCCCCCGCCTGTTCCTTTTGATCATCGGATTGATCAGCGCGGCGGCCCTCGCCGGTTGCGGCTCCGACAGCATGGGCGCCTTTTCGTCCGCGGAGGATGACGGGACCTATTATGACGGAGCCGGCGGCTCGTCGTACACCGGCGGCACGACCGGCACGGCCGGCACCGCCGGCACGGGTGCAGTCGGCGGTACCGGCGGGTACGCGACCGGCGGCACCGGTGGCACCGCAGAAGCGACCGGCGGCACCGGCGGCACCATTGAGGAGCCGCCCCCGGAGGTAACCTGGATCCAACTTTCCACCGACGACTCCACCAGCATGGCCTCGCCCCAGATGTACAAGGCCGGCTTCGCGAGCCGCGCCCTCAAGTCCCACGAGTTCGTGAACTACTACGATCCGCCCAGCGACCTGTTCGACGCCGAGGCCTGGGCCCTCCACGATGAGATCGGCGACAACGTCGAGCTCGCCCTCAAGGGGCAGCGACTCACCGAGACCTGTGACCCACCCTGCGAGGGCAGCGACGTGGCGGAGCTGCTCTTCCAGATGCGCGCCGACCGTATCGCCAAATCTACCCGGCGCAACTGGAACACCTTCCTGTGCGTCGACGTCTCGGGCTCGATGTGGGGCGACAAGATCGCCTTCGTCCGCGAGGCCCTCGACACCATGTTGATCCACTTCAAGACGGGCGACCGCTTGACCCTGATCACTTTTGACAGCTCCTCCCACGATGTCTTCATCGACCTGGAGTTCGCCGCCAACGAGACCGACATTCGCGCCGCCTTCGCCGCCCTCGCGCCGGGCTCCTCGACCAACATGATCGCCGGCCTCGATCGAACCTATGACCTCGCCCAGGAGAACTTCGACGAGACCATGCTACAGCGGGTGATCCTCTTCTCCGATGGCAACGCCAATGTTGGCGACACCGACATCGCTAGCTTCGCGGGCCTGACCCGCATCAACGGCCAGGAGGGCATCTACCTCTCCGGCGTGGGCGTGGGCAGCGACTACGACTGGGACCGGATGGACCAACTGACCGACGCCGGTAAGGGCGCCCACGTTTTCCTACCGGACAGCCACGAGGTCGACCTGATCTTCGGCGATTATTTTCACAAGATCATGGAGGTCGCGGCGGACAACATCGCCATCGAGATGACCCTGCCGGCCGGCATCACCCTCGAGTCATTCTCCGGCGAAGAGGTCTCCACCAATCCAGAGGAGCGGCTCCAGAACATCGTGCTCGCCGCCGGCGACGACATGACCTTCGTGGCGCGCTTTGTCATCGAGGACCCAGCAGCGCTCAATGAGCCGACTACCCTGCGCGTCACCGTGCGGCCGTTGTCGACCGGGATCGACATCGTGATCAACCACGAGGTCTCGAGTTTCTCCGAGCTGTTCGCGGAGCCGGGCCGGCTGTTCGAGCGCACCCGCGTCGTCAACGCCTTTGGCAAGTGGGCGAGCGGCCAGAGCAGCGCTACCCGCGCTGAGCTCCAGAGCGCGGTCAACAGCTACGGCCTCACGGACTGGGGCATGATTGAGATCGATACCCTCCTCGGGCAGTAGTCGGCTGCAAAGCCTCGGTGGGGGTCGGGTAGGACTGGCCCCCACCTGCCCACCCCCCACCACGTTTTTGCTTTGCGGTTGCCCGGCCGGGTGGCTACCATTTAAATGATCCGGGGGGCAAAGCCCTCGCCTTCGTTCGACCTAATCCCTCCACGCAGGAGAAGGAGCGCAGCTGGGGGTTCCCCCGGATCACCACTCCTTCATCACCCCTCCTTCATCACCTCGGCGAGTAATACGGTGGCGTAGACGCCGGCCGGCAGGTCGAAACGCAAGCGCAAGCCAGCCGGGTCGTCGACGAGCTCGAGCCGCGAGAGGTGCACCAGCGCTGGCCGCCGTGTTCCCCGGCAGAGTTTGCCAAAGGCGGCGAAGGCATCGAGGTCGAGGCCGGTGGCGTCGAGCACCAACTGCTCGCGGGCGGCGGCTTCGCGTTTGGCGCGCCGCATGCGCGGACCAAACATCGGTCCCATGGCCACGACCCGGCGGTCGTCGAGCAAACGTTGGGTGGCTTCGAGGTCATCGGCCCAGAACGGCAGGCCGGTGTTGCGTTTTTGGAGCACCTCGCCGTCGATGGCGCGCAGCAACAGGCCATCGCGATGGCGCGCCGCGAGCCAGGTGTTGAAGGCGAGGGACTGGGCCGCGGACAGGGCGAGCTTCTTACGAAAGCCGCCGCCGCGATGCGGGTTCGCCTCGCCGCGGAGCAGCGCAAACCCGGTACGCGCCGTGTGGCCGTCGTGGCCGAAACGCTGGGGGCCGTAGTACCCCGGCACGCCGACGGCGAGCAGGCGATCACAGACGGCGCGGGCGCGGCCCATCGCCTCCGGGTGCGGGTCACGGATGAGGACGTCGAAGCGGTTACCCTCGAGTTGCCCGGCCCGCAGCTTGCCGGTGTCGCGGTTGACGTCGATCACCCGCAGCCGATCGCTGTCGATGGCCGCCACACGCGCCTCGGCCGCGACCGGTACCGAGACCCACTGCCGGGTCACGGCGTGGGTGTCCTTGAGGCCGGCGGTGCCAACCTCACGCGGCGTGATCTCGAGCGCCCGGGCTACCTGCGCCTCAATCGCCTCGGCCGAGGTGGTGCGCTTCTCGAGCCAGAGCAGCAGGTGCTCCCCCCGCCCGGCGGGCTCACGGCCCAAGATTTCCTCGACCCGGAAATCGTCCGGTTCGGTTTTGATCGCGCCGCCGGTGCCGGGGAGGTCGTCGGTGAGCAGGGGCAACGGGGCGGTTGGGTCGAGGAGCTCCACGGTGGGGAGGGCATAGCACCTGTGGGAGCGAGGCTCGATGGCGAAAATCGCGAGCGTTGGCATTCCCCCCGGTTTCGCGCGACAACCATATGAATCATGTCCCCGTCCCGCCCCACCCTGCTCGCCCTCGCCCTGCTCGCCGCGGGAGTTTTATGTCTGGAGCTAACCCTCACCCGGTTACTCTCGGTGGCGCTCTGGTATCCGTTTGCCTTCGTGGCGCTCGGCGCGGCCATGCTCGGCTTCGGCGCCGCGGCGATCTCGCTCGCCCTCTGGCCACGCCTGCGCAACGCCGACCACGATCAGGTCCTCGCGTACAGCGCCATGGCCTTCGGCATCACCACGACCGTCGGCTACCCGGCGTGGAACGCCCTGCCGGTGGCGCCGATGAGCCTCGCCGGGGACCCGCTCCAGCTGTTCTGGATCGCCCTGCTGCTCATCCTGTTGACCGTGCCCTTTGCCTGCGCCGGGTTGTTCATCGCCAAGGCGTTTGCAGCCTCACCGGCGGCCGCTCCCTACCTGTACGCCGCAGACCTCGGCGGCGCTGCGGCCGGGGTGATCGCCTACGCCCTGTTGCTCGGCCCGGTCGGCGGCCCGGGCATGCTGGCCGTGGCCGGCGGGCGCGGTCTGATCGCCTCCCTGGTCGCGGATCCCGGCCCCCTACCCCGGCGCACCGCCCTGGCCGTGGGCATGGCATTCCTCGTGGCAGGCGCGCCGCAGATCGAAAAGGCGATGCCGTTGCGGGTGAC
>JAUUZB010000647.1 GCA_030590185.1 Deltaproteobacteria bacterium | reverse complement strand
GGGACCTTCCTGGCCGGCGTGGTTCTGGCCAACAGTGAATACCGCCACGAGCTGGAGAGCGACATCGGGCCGTTCAAAGGTTTGCTGCTCGGCCTGTTCTTCATCGCGGTCGGTGCCTCTATCGACTTCGGGCTGATCGCCGCCAACCCCGGTCTGATCGCCGGCGGGGTCGCGGCGCTGATCGTGATCAAGCTCGGTCTGCTCGCCGGGCTGGCGCGGATCTTCCGGATGAGTCTCGACCAGAATCTCATCTTCGCCTTTGCCCTGGCCCAGGGCGGTGAGTTCGCCTTCGTGCTCTTTTCCTTTGCAACCCAACACCGGGTCATTCCCGAAGCGGTGGCCGCGCCGTTGATCGCGGTGGTGGCCTTGACCATGGCGCTGACCCCACTCTTGATGGTGGCGGTCGAACGTCTCCTGCTGCCGCGGGTGGGGACCCGGGAAACGGTGGAACGCGCCGCTGACGCCATCGCTGAGGAGAACGAGGTGATCATCGCGGGCTACGGCCGCTTCGGCAACATCGTCGGTCGGCTGCTGACGACCCAGGGTATCGGCTGCACGGTTCTCGACATCGACTCGGATCACGTCAACCTGCTGCGCAAGTTCGGGGCCAAGGTGTTCTACGGCGACGCCTCCCGGGATGATCTGCTGCGCGCCGCCGGCGCCGAGCAGGCCAAGGTCCTGGTGCTCGCCATCGACGACCACGAGAAGGCAGTCGAGATGGTGCAGACCGTCCGCAAGCACTTCCCAAACCTGACCATCATCGCCCGGGCGTATGGCCGCACCGAAACCTACGACCTGTTGGACGCCGGCATCGACCGCGTCTTCCGGGAGACCCTCGACTCGGCCCTGCGGGTCGGTTCCGAGGTGATGCGCTTGGTCGGTTTCCGGGGTCACCAGGCGGTGCGCGCCGCACGGACCTTCCGCACGGCCGATGAGAGGAATCTGCGTGAGCTCGCCACGGTTCGCCACGACCGCAAGGCCTACATGAGCCGGGCGCGGCAGGCGATGAGCGACATGGAGCAGATCATGACCGTTGAGCTCGGGACCAAGGATGAGGAGCGCGACGCCGGTTGGGACATCACCACCCGGCGGGCGCAGGCTGAGGTGCTGGCGGGGTCCGCGTCCGCGCCTGAACCTGAACCTCAGCCCGAGCCCGACCTCGAACAGGGGGCCCGGGAGTCCTGATCCGGGTCGTGCTATGGAGCGGTTCATGGCGACCGACCAGCCGCGGGCCGAGAGCACGCCCGCCGTCCAACTGAACCCCAACCTCAACGGCCTGCGAGCCTCTGCCACCGTGGCGATCAACGAGCGTTCGAACCGCCTGTTGAGCGAGGGCCGGAAGGTCTACAAGCTCGGCCTAGGGCAGTCGCCGTTCCCGGTCCCGGAACAGGTAGTGGAGGCGCTGCGTTGCCACGCGGCACAGAAGGACTACCTGCCGGTGGCCGGGCTCGCCGAGCTGCGCACCGCGGTGGCCGAATTTCACCGGCGGCGCGATGGGCTCGACCGTGGCGCCGACGACCTCCTCATCGGCCCTGGATCCAAGGAACTGATGTTCATCTTGCAGCTGGTCTTTGACGGCGACCTGTTGTTGCCCTCGCCGGCCTGGGTCTCCTACGCCCCGCAAGCCTCCCTTGCCGGTCGAGCGGCCCGCTGGATCCACACACCGCGCGCCACGGATTGGAAACTCGTCCCGAAGCAGCTCGAGGCGGCCTGCGTTGAGGCGCCGGATCGCCCGTGCATCCTGCTGCTCAATTACCCGAGCAACCCGACCGGCCAGACCTATGACGCCGCCGAGCTCGAGGCGCTAGCACGGGTGTCCCGGGCGCACCGGATCATCGTGCTCTCCGACGAAATCTACGGGGAGATCGACCACGCTGGCGAGCACGTCTCCATGGCGCGGTTCTACCCGGAGGGCACGATTCTCAGCGCCGGTCTCTCCAAGTGGTGCGGGGCGGGGGGATGGCGGCTCGGGACCTTCTCCTTCCCGCCGCAGCTCGGACAATTGCGCGAGGCGATCCGGGTGGTGGCGAGCGAAACCTTCACCTCGGTCAGCGCACCGATCCAATACGCGGCGGTGCCGGCCTTTGAAGGCGGTCCGGAGATCGAGCGTTACCTGGCGACCTCGCGGCGGGTCCTCGGTGCCCTCGGAGGTTGGTGCGCCGAGCGTCTGCTCGCCGCCGGCCTCGAGGTGGCGCGGCCGCGGGGTGGCTTCTATCTGTTCCCGGACCTCTCGCCGGTGCGTGATCGGCTCGCGGCCCGTGGGCTGACCACCAGCGCGCAATTATGCGAGGCGCTCCTCGAGGAGACCGGCGTGGCGATTCTCCCCGGTGACGAGTTTGGGCGCCGGCCCGAGGAGTTGTTGGTGCGTCTGGCCTACGTCGACTTTGACGGCGCCAGGGCCCTCGCCCTCGCCGAGGCGCAACCGGACGGTGCCCTCGACGAGGCGTATCTGCGCGAGGCAACGCCGCGGGTGTTGACTGCTATCGATCGGTTGTGCGCGTGGGCGACGGCGTAGGGGAGGGTTGCGCCTGGCCCTGACAGAAGGCCCATGGGTCCGGCGACTCGATGCAGCCGCCGGCCGCCACGGCCCGTGAGCGGCAGGCGCCCCGGCACTTGTCCAAGGCGATGCACGCCAAGCAGGCAGGGTCCCCGGCGAATTCCCGCCAAGCTCGGAGGCTCGGCGCCGAGCGCCAACATTCGAGGAGCCGGTGCTCGCGCAGGCTCCAGTCATCGGGGGAGGGAACCGAGCCGCAGGCGGTCACCGTGGCGTCTGGCATGATCGTGAGACTCACAGTTCCGCCGACGCAGCCAAAGGCGGGGGTGACGCCGGTCCACGCCGGCAGCTGCCTCGGGATGCCGTCGTTCCACTCGAGCTCGACCCCGCTCCCTGAGGGCCACGCCGCCTCGGCCGCTTCCGCCGCGGTCAGGTAGTGGGTGCGGCCGATGGCGAGGCTGGCTGGGGCGCCGCCGACCTGCTCGAAGGGTTTCATGATCACCTTTGGGATCCCTAACGTGGCGGCTAGCTCGGCCATCTCCACCAAGCGTGGGGCGTTGTGCTGGGTGACGGTGAGCCGGATCTGCAGCCCGTCGGCGCCGGCCGCGACCAAGGCCTTGGCGCCCCTGAGTGCGGCCTCGAACCGGCCCGGGCCGCGCAGGGTGTCGTGGGTCTCGGCGTCGGGGCCGTCCAGGGAGATCTGGATGCCGCGCAGGCCGCTGGCCGCGAGGCGCTCGGCCTTCGCTGCGCTGATGCCCACCGCGTTGGTGCATAGAAACCCGTCGAGCTGGTGGCGGTTGAGGGAGGCGAGGATGTCGAATAGGTCAGGCCGAGCCAGCGGCTCCCCTCCCGCGAGGACCACCACCGAACTCCCCCCGGACGCTAGATCCGCAAAGGCCGCGTCCAGCTCAGTCGCGGTGATCTCATCCGGCGCTGGTTGGGTGCCGGTTTCGACGTAGCAGTGCTGGCAGTCGAGATTGCAGGCGGAGGTGACGCGGACGTGGGCGGCGAGCGGCGCGGTGAGCGCGGTAGGCCCGTCGGCGGGCGGCCCGCTGATCAGCTGTGCGCCGCAGCGATAGTCCGCGTCAACGAAGCCGCGCCGGCGCCACCAGGCGACCCTCTCGGCGAAGGCGTGGTCGCTGAGATCCAGCAGCCCGGGCCGACGCGCGTAGGCCTCCAGGACGCTCTCGCCGCGGGTCGCCGCGACGAGCAACTCCGCGAGCCCAGGTGGCATCACCCAGGTGGAGCAGTCGTGGCGCGCGTAATAGAGCGCCCCAAAGGACTCGATGCGTAGGATATCCGGTCGGGTGCTGGCCGCTGTGCCGGGCGCCACGGGCGCCTCGAGGCGGGTCGCCCCCTCGGCCATCAGCAGCCGGTGTGGGTGCGCTCGAAGTCCGGGTCGTCCTTTTGCTCGACGCCCTCGAGGTCCTTGCCGGCCAAGAACTGCGCCTCATAGCCGCCGCCGAGGCGCGTTTGGATGTCGGCTTTTTTCTGGTCGACGAAGGCGCGCAGATCGTCGGTACGGAACAGCTGCGCTATCTCGCGATCGTTGAGGTGCCCCTTGC
>JAUUZB010000781.1 GCA_030590185.1 Deltaproteobacteria bacterium | reverse complement strand
GCGCCCCTTGACCACCATGATCAGGATCACCACCACCAAGAGAATGACGGTCATGAACGCCATCCCGGCCGCGAGCTTGAGGGAGCGGTCCGCCTTTCTGAGCTTGCCGAACAACTCGGAGCCCGGCCCCCACACCCCCCCCCACCACCTTCGAACCGACTCCAGCCAGTTTTTTGTACCGCCCGCGATCCTGTGCAAGCCCCGCCCCACTCGCTTCGCCGTTTTTTTGTTCGCCCGACGATTGTTCGGGAAGATCGTATTCGTGAAAACGAAAAATCGAATCGACGAGCTGGGTTCCGCAGAGCAACTCTACCGGCACGCGCTATCCCGCCACCGCGGCGAGGCGAGCGAGGACAGCCGTACCTGCGTGGCCGAGGCCTATCGCGAGCTGATCGAGCTGAAGCGGGATGCGATCATCGAGGCCTGGGACGTGGACGAGGCGCGGGCCTGCCCCCGTTGTGGCTGGGGCACGCGCACCGAGCAATGGAGCGCCTCCGTCGACCAGAGCGACGCCGAGTACTTTGGTGTCCGCCGCGTGCCCCCTGATTGGGCCGCGACCTACGTCGCCCACGGGGTGACCGAGGCGAAACGCTACATCTGTACCGATTGCGGGTTCGCGCTGGTGCGCTTGGGGTGAGTTGACCGTCTACAGGACGTGGTCGATGGGCGCGAGAATGAGCGCCATCAGATCGTCGAGCAGCGCGCGCAGGGCCGGCTGACCGTTCAGGGTCGGCTCCGCCCGAGCCTCGGCGGTGAGCGCTCCGATGCGATCAGCCACGGCGCGCAGCGCCCCGCCGTCCCGGAACCGATCGATGGCGCGCTCGACCTCGTCGTCGGGTGTCGCGTCGCGCGGCGCACGCAGGAGGCCGGTTAGCCAGGTCTCATCCTCCGGGTGCAGCGCTAGGTGCTCGACCACCATGCCGCTAATCTTGCCCTCGCGCAGGTCCGAGCCAGGGCGGTCGCGGCCCTTGTCGCCGTAGAGATCCAGGACATCATCCTGGAGCTGAAAGATCATGCCCAAGCGATGGAACGGCCGCTGGACGCCAGCGACCTCGTCGGCGGCGAGGCCTGCGATCAACGCTGCCCCTTGCACCGGAAGCTCGAACAGGGCGCTGGTCTTGCCCTCGATGGCGCGCAGGTAGGCGTCGACCAGATCTCCGGCGTTCCCTGAGATCCGGGAGGAGCCACCGAGCTCCACCTCGGCGCCCTGGCCGCGGATCACGTCGCCACCCTGACCGGCGATCGCCCCGCAGAGGGCGAAACGGACCGCGGGCGACACCGCCACCTGCGCGATCGCCTCGAAGGGGAGCAGAAACATCAAGTCGCCGGCATTCAACGCCTGCGGGATGCCGTGCCGCGCCCAGACCGTGGGGGCGTTGCGGCGCACCCGATCGCCGTCCTGGATGTCGTCGTGGATCAGTGTTGCGTTGTGCAACAGCTCGCAGGCCGCGGCCCAGCCCACGGCGCCCGCGACCTCGCCGCCGAGGGCCTCCACCGCGCTCAGGGCGAGCCGTGCCCGCAGGCGCTTGCCACCGGTGGCGAGATGCTCGCATACCAGGCGGCCGGTGATCTCCGACACCGGGCCGGTGGCCAGCGCCACCATGAGGGCCTCGGTCTCAACGAGCAGGGGGTGATCGGGAGGAAAAAAGAGGGTCAACGTGAACACCGCCTCGAACACCACATTGGACAGCGCATGGGTTCTGGGCGACAAGGACTACCAGAGCCCCGGCCGCGAACCAATTGGCGGTCCCGGTCGGGGTTGTTACTATTGGAAGAGCGTACCGGAGAGAGCGTGACGCGAGCCTTCCCCATCCTGGTCCCCCTGCTGGCCTGCCTCGCCGCCGAGGCTGGGGCCGCGCCCTTCCCCACCACGGCGGACTCAACCTGGACCGGCCGCTACGAGTTCATCTTCGTGGGCGCCTCCTTTACCGACAACGCCGGCCTCGACAACGGGGTCAACTGCCTCAAACCGTCGGCCACCACCACGGTCGCAGCGGAGGACGTGCCGAGCCAGGCCAAGGTGGTGGGCGCCTGGCTCTATCTTGCCGGCACCCTGCTCGAGGATGGCATCGACTATGACGATGGTCGCGAGGACCTGTTCTCGAATCCCGGGCAGCAATACCCGCCGAACGGCAACAACTCCGACCTCGACTCGCAAGCCCTCATCGAGGCCGACCGCACGGTCGAGCTCCTGCTGCCCGGAGCCATCTCGCCAGTCACGGTCGAAGCGCCGATCAACGACGTCAAGGTCGCCGGCTTCTACCAGGACAACATCGCCAGCGGCGAACAGGGGGATGTGGCTTTCTTCGTGGCCCGGGCGGACATCACCGCCATCATCAATGACAACGCCATTGGCCACGGAGTGGTCGAGGGCGACTTCACGGTCAGCGGCCTCACCGCCGACGTCTGCAACGGCCTCGAGGTGGAGTGCCCAGCCGAAGGCGAGACGATCATTGATACCTGCGAGTCCGTTGTCGGTTCCGACATCCACTCTAAGGGCACCGCTTCCTTCGCGTTGTTGTTGATCCTCGAGGACCCCACCCTGCCGGTGGTCTCCCTCTCGGTGTTTCAGGGTTTGGAGCCCCGAATTGGCCCCTCCACCTTCCCGGCGGTCCCCCTCGAGCTCAGCCTCTCCACCGGCGACGCCGAGGTCTCGGATCCCGCCGCTGGCTCGCTGGCCTTCTTCGCCATGGAGGGGGATCTGAGCGAGGGTCTGCAACAGCTCGGCGGCACCTGTGATGCCCACGAGTACATCGCGGTCGACGGCGGCGCGCAGATCTGTCTCACCGACGCCGACAACCCGCGCGGCAACATCTTCAACGCCACCATCAACACCCAGGCGCGAGACCTAGTGTCGGACCCGATGGAGCCGTGCCTCGGCCTCGACTACCTCTGTTGCGATCCATCCCCCCCCCATCACGTCTGCGGCGAGGCCGGGGTCGACATCGACACCTTCGACATCTCCGCCGCCCTCGTGCCCGGCGAAACCGAGGTCCGTGTCGAGATCGACACCGGCGCCGACCGCATCGCCCGCGCGGTGGTGGTGCTCTCGGTCAACGTCTTCGAGCCGATCCTGGCCCTCGACACTCAGGTGCGCGTGCCGGGCGCTTTGGTCACCGATGGGGGCTCCCTGGTCCAACTCGGGGCGAGCTTCGAGTACGCCATCGCCATCTCGAACACCGGCAACGCCCCAGCCCACAACGTGGCATTCATCATGTCGGCGCCACGTTTCACCACGGACTTCGAGCTGGTCACCTTTCCCATCGAGGAGGGCGCGGAGAACCTCTCCCACCCGGGCTTCGGGGATCACGGCAACGGTCTGGTGCGGCTCGAGGGCTTTACGGTCGAGCCGGGCGCGGTGGCCGACGCGCGGCTCCGCCTGACCACCACCTGCGAGGCGCTCAACGAATTGCTGACCACCACCGCGGAGGTCGGCTTTGACGGCGGGGATCCGTTCTACGTCGAGGCGACGACGGTGACCGCCCGAGGCCCCGGGGCCGGCGCTTGCGAGGGTGAGGAGATCAACGGGCCATTCTCAGGGGTCGAGTATCTGGAGCGCAGCCTGCGCGGCGGGGGCGCCCTGGGTTGCTCGGGCG
>JAUUZB010000310.1 GCA_030590185.1 Deltaproteobacteria bacterium | reverse complement strand
GGTCCTAGGTCGGTCCTAGGTCGGTCCTAGGTCGGTCCTAGGTCGGTCCTAGGTCGGTCCTAGGTCGGTCCTAGGTCGGTCCTAGGTCGGTTTTGGGCTGTCTTAGGCCGTTTTGGGAGGCCGAAGCGCGGAGCGGGGATCCACGGGATCCCCAACCGCGGGAATATCTAACGGTGTTCGGTACTTTGCATTACAAAGTACTTGACGCAAACCAGGACTTTCCCGTACATGCTCCCCACCGTGACATCAGCACCGATCCCGCCCCCCGAAGACGAACCCATCGCCCTGCACAGCGAGGCGATGGACAACCTGCGGTTCATCCGCAAGACCATGGAGAACGCCGGTTCCTTCACGGCCGTGCCCGGCTGGGGCTTGGCTGGGATGGGTGTGGTCGGGGCCGCGGCCGCGGTGTTGAGCCTCGGGACCGCCCCTGAGTACTGGCTGCGGATCTGGCTGCTCGCCGCGGTGGGCGCCATCGCCATTGGCGGGATCACCATGGCCAAAAAGGCCCGGGCCGCCTCCGACAGCCTGCTGCGCGGGCCGGGTCGCAAGTTCGCCCTGAGCCTATCGCCACCCATGGTCGCCGGGGCGGTTCTGACCGGGGTGCTCTACCGGGCCGACCTCACCGACCCGATCATGGGTCTCTGGCTGCTGCTCTATGGCGTCGGGGTCACTACCGCCGGGGCCTTTTCGATTCGCATCGTGCCGGTGATGGGGATGTCTTTCATGCTGGTCGGCATGGCCGCCCTGTTCACCCCGGCCGGCTGGGGCAACGTCTGGGCCGGAATCGGTTTTGGCGGCTTGCATCTGGTAGCCGGCCTACTGATCGCGAGGCGTTACGGTGGCTAGGCGCGGCACAAACGCGGAGCGGGCGCGGTCAACGTCCACGTCCACGGCGCAGTCCAGAGCCGCGGCGCGGGCACCGGCGAGCGCCCCCCGGCTCGACCGACTGATCCACGGGCGCATGCGCCTCGGAATCATGAGCGCGCTAGCGGTCAACGACACCCTCAGCTTTCACGACCTCAAGGAAATCCTCACGGCCACCGACGGCAACCTGAGCGTGCATGCCCGCAAGCTCGAGGAGGCCAACTACCTCAACTGCCGTAAGTTCTTCGCCGGCCGCCAGCCGCGCACCGAGTACCAGATCACCCCGGAGGGCCGCGGGGCCCTCGAACGCTACCTGTGTCACATGGAGGCCCTGATCGAGGCCACCCGCCGCGCCAGGACTGAAGCACCATGAGCAGCACCCCATCGCAGCCCTCCTCTTCCCCACCCTCCCCCTCCTCGCGTCGCATCGGACACCTGCCGCAGTACGACGTCGCGGTCATTGGCGCTGGCCTCGCCGGCTTGCAGGCGGCCCGTCTGCTCGGCCGCGCCGGCCTCAAGGTCCTGCTCGCCGATCAAAAAGAGGAAGTCGGCGACCCGGTGCAGACCACCGGCATCTTCGTGCGCAAGACCCTCGAGGACTTCGTGCTGCCGGAGAGCTGCCTCGGACCCGCGGTCGACCGGGTGACCCTCTACTCCCCCAAGGGCCGCGAGCTGCACCTGCGAGGCAACGAGCCGGAGTTTCGGGTCGCCGACGTGGCTGGGATCTACCGGCACTTTCTTAGGGACGCCGAGAGCTGCGGTGTCGACTGGGCGCCGGAGCACCGCTACCACTATTGCGAACCGCTCAACGGCGGGTCGGTGTTGCGCTTCGTGACCCCAACCGGAACCCGCTACGTCCGGGCCCGGTTCGTGGTCGGCGCCGACGGCGCCCGCTCCCGGGTCGCCCAGGATCTGGGCCTGGATCGCAACCGGGACTTCATCGTCGGCATCGAGGACGTGCTCCACGGCCTGCCCAGCGACCGGGGCACGCGCCCCCCGGCCTTCCATTGTTTCCTCGGCCCAGAGCTCGCCCCCGGCTACGTAGCCTGGGTGGTGGACGACGGCGAGGCGGTGCACGTCGGGCTCGGCGGCTACGCCGAACGTTTCAACCCGGTGGAGGCGCTGGCCACCTTCCGCACCCAAGTCCAACGTCGCTTCGGGATCGATCCGGACCGGGCCGAACGCATCGAGCGCCGGGGCGGGAGGATCCCGGTGGGCGGCGTGCTCGGCAACATCGCTGGTCCCCGGGGCCTGCTGGTCGGCGACGCGGCCGGCGCGGTCTCGCCCCTCACCGCCGGTGGCCTCGACGCCTGCATGCGCTTGTCTGAGCTCGCGGCGCGGGTGATCCCGCGCTACCTGTCGGTCAACGGCTTCGCCCCGGAGCACAACCCGCTGCTCGCCTATGACGGCCAGCGCTTCCGTTCGCGCTTCGTCTCCCGGCGCTTCGTGCGGCGCTTCTTCAAGCACCTGCGCCACCCTCTCATGGTCGAGGCAGCCTTCTCCCTGCTCGCCAAGGCCCCCCTCGACGCCGTCGCCCGGCACGTCTTCTTTGGCCGCGGCTCCTTCCCGGCCATCGACATCGGGCTCGGCTGGGATCAACGGCTCATCTCCAGTCGAAGCTAGACAATACCCCGCCGCTTCGGGATCATCGGCCTGAAGCGATGCGTTACGGCTTTGGAAAAAACTGGGACGACTGGGAGAAGAAGCACTTCAGCGAGGAGCGCCTGGCCATCGCGCGCCGCCACCTCCTCGGTTTCTTGCGCCGCCGCGATCTCAATGGCAGCTCCTTCCTCGACATCGGTTGCGGCAGCGGCCTGCACTCCATGGCGGCATACCGGGCCGGCGCCCGTCCGGTGGTCAGCTTCGACTACGATCCGATCGCGGTGGAGACCACCGAACGGTTGTGGCGACGGGCCGGCAGCCCCGGCGATTGGTTGATCTCCCAGGGCGACGTCCTCGATCGCGCGCTGATGGCGAGCCTTGCGCACGCCGACATCGTCTACTCCTGGGGAGTTCTGCATCACACCGGCGACCTCTGGCGGGCGCTGGAGAACGCACGACTGCCGTTGGCCAGCGACGGCGTCCTCTACGTGGCGCTCTACTGCTCCGAGGTCTACATCGATCCGCCCCCGTCCTATTGGATCGCGAAAAAGGAGCGCTACAATCGCTCCGGCGCCCTCGCTAGGCGTTGGTTAGAGGCGAGCCACATCTGGAGCCATACCGTGCTGCCCACCTTGCGGGCCCGCGACAATCCGCTCCGCGCCATCCTCGCCTACAAAAAGAACCGCGGCATGTCTTTCTACACCGACGTCAAGGACTGGCTCGGTGGCTACCCGATGGAGTTCGCCGGCAACCTAGAGACGATCGCCTTCGGCCGCGACCATCTCGGGTTGGAGATCGCCAACCTCAACGCCGGCGGGGGCAACAGCGAATATCTCTTTCGGCCAACGGGGTGCCGCAACTACTGGGATGAGGTGCTCGCCGCCCGGCCGGCGCTGGAGTTGCGGGCGCCGTACAGCCACGATGCGGGCCACTGCTGGATCGCCACCCTGCCGGACGCCGCCCCGGCCCCCCCGGCGAGCCTGGCGGCCGAGGGCCCGCGCTCGATGCTCTACGAGGACAGCATCCCCCTGGGTTTCTCACGAGCCGAGCCTGCGGCGATCCGAACGTACGGCAACGGGCGTTTCCTGCACAGCCCCGACGACACCCTCTATTTCTCAACCTCCGACAACTCCGACCCCAACACCAACGCCAGGCGCTATGTCGCGCGCGGCGATCTCGGCTAGGGCTGCGCCAGGGGAGCCTCGACGTGTGCGGTATCGCCGGCATCATCGACTACCGACAACGCCTCGGTCCCGAGGCCTGCCGACGTGCGGTCACCGCCGCCTGCGATCGCCTCGCCCACCGCGGACCGGATGACGCCGGGCTATGGCAATCGGCCAACGGGATCTGCACCCTCGGGCATCGTCGCCTGTCGATCCTCGATCTTTCGGCCCAGGGTCACCAACCGATGGTGTCCCCCGACAGCAATACGGCGCTGACCTTCAACGGCGAGATCTACAACTACCTCGAGCTGCGCGCACAACAGGAGCAGCTCGGCGTCCGCTTCGCCACCAATACGGACACCGAGGTCCTGCTCACCCTCCAACGCCGGTTCAACCCCGACGGGCTCGGGCTGCTGGAGGGCATGTACGGCTTCGCCCTGTGGGAGGAGGATGCCCAGCGCCTGTCCCTAGCCCGCGATCCGTTTGGCAAGAAGCCCCTCTACGTCGCCCGGGGTGACGGCTGGCTCGCCTTCGCCTCCGAGCTCCGCGCCCTGCGCGACATGCCTGGGGTCACCAGCCGCATCGACCCGGAAGCGATTGAGCACTACCTGCTCCTGCAGTACTTTCCCGCCCCTCGCACCATCTACGCCGACTGCACCAAGCTCGAGCCCGGGAGCTGGCAGTGCTTCGACGTCCGCGACGGTGAGCTCCGGGAATCCAGCGGGCGACACTTCACATTCGGCATCGCCCCGCCGGTAGCACGGGCGCCCCGTCCCCCCCGCCTCGGGCACCGCCGCCACTTCGCTCGCCTCGCCGATGAGCTCGAGCCGATCCTGATACGCGCGGTGGAGCGCCGGCTGCGCAGCGACGTGCCAGTAGGCGCCTTCCTCAGCGGCGGCATCGACTCAGCCGTGGTGGTGGCGATGATCACCAAACGACTCGGCATCCCGGTGAAGTCCTTCAGCATCGGCTTTGCCGGCGCCCCTGAGTCGGAGCACCTCGCCGCCCGTGAGGCCGCCCGCCACCTCGGCAGCGAGCACTTCGACCGGGTCCTCGAGCCGAATGCCCTGGAGATGTTGCCGACCATCGCCGCGGCGCTCGATGAACCGCTCGGCGACAGCAGCTGTCTGCCGACCTTCCTGTTGAGCGCCTTCTGCCGCGAGCGGGTTACGGTCGCCCTGTCCGGCGACGGGGGCGACGAGTTGTTCGGTGGCTACGGACGCTATCGGGACACCCTGCGCGAGGCGGCCGATTGGCAGACGCGGCTAAAGCGGGCCGTGCGGCAGCGCGAATGGTGGAGCCCGGGCACGGGCTACTGCAACTCGCGCTGGTTGATGTTTCCGTTGGACCAACTCGCGGATCTCCTTGGACGGCCGCCCTCCCCCGCCGTCGAGGCGCTGGTGGGCTCTTGGCGGGAGGGCCTCGACGCCACCCACCTGCCGCTGATCGACCGCCTGCGCGGCCTCGACGCTAACACCTACCTGCCGGGCGCCGTGCTGACCAAGGTCGACCGCATGAGCATGGCCCACGCCCTAGAGGTCCGCTGCCCGCTGCTCGACCGGGAGGTGGCGGCCTTCGCGGCCCGACTCAGCGGCGCCAACACCTACCACCGGGGCGTGTTGAAGCCGGTGCTGCGCGCCCTCGCCTCGCGTTATCTGCCCGCCTGGTATGTCGACCAACCCAAAACCGGCTTCGGCCTCCCCGCCCGCGCCTGGGCCAGGTCCGACCTCATGGCGACCTGCGACCGGACTCTGTTGGGCAACGATGGTCGGTTAGCGGAGATCCTCGACCGCCGGGGGCTCGAGAGCTACGTGGAGCGGGCACGACGGAGCGAGTTTTTTCCGATCTACCAGCTTTTCACGCTATTGATCTTGGAATTGTGGTTGCGGCGGGATTAAAAACTCAGCCGGTGACGCCTTTCGATTACATTCGTCCCACAATATTAGCTCCAAAATACTAACCTCCATATACTATGCTCGAAATATTCCCCTGAGCGCCTCAGATACACTCGATATAATATTGAACAATACTTGGTCCCCGTCCCGGAGCGGGCCGGAGACGGAATCGATAGGTCCCAGCGCTACGGCCGTCGCCCGCGGTGCTGCGCGATCACTCCACGGTAATAGTCGCACAGCGCCCGAATGGTCTGTCCCGGCGCCAACGCCCGCACGGTGCCACGAGCGGCCTCAGCGATGTCGTCTAGATCGTCCCGGCCCCAGGCGGCCACGATGCGCTCGGCCAGCGCCGCGGGATCCCCGATGGCGGTCAG
>JAUUZB010000482.1 GCA_030590185.1 Deltaproteobacteria bacterium | reverse complement strand
GACTGAGCCGCCGAGCCGCCGCCGCCCGACATTGCCGGTTCCCCCATCGGCCTTACCTTCACCCCATGACCGACCTGCGCCGCCTCGCCGATGACCTCTTCGCCCGTTACAACTGCTTCCCCGGCGACGGGGAACGCAACCACTGCCTGCGCCTCTACGACTTCGCTGGCGCCCACGCGCGACGCGCTGGCGTCGAGATCGACGAAGACCTGGTCTACCTCGCCGCCATGCTCCACGACCTCGGCTTGATGGTCCCCCGCCGGCGGGGCACCAACTACCTGACCCGCACTGTGGAGTTGGCCGAACGCGAGCTCAGCGGCGCTGGCTTGGACACCGACGCCTGGGCGACGTTGAACGAGTGCCTGCTCTACAATCACGCCGTGCGCCCCGCGGCGCCCCTGCGTCCCATGGCGGAAGCATTTCGCCGGGCGGTCTTCACCGAGCATAGCCGTGGCCTCCTCCGTTTCGGCCTGAGCCGGCGCGAGGTCCGCGCCACCTTTGCCCGCCACCCCTACGCCAACTTCGCGCGCGTCCTGGCCTCGTTCATAGGGAAGACAGTGGCGCTCGAACCGTGGACGCTCGCCGCGGTCTTCGTCCCGCGGGCACCCGCCGGCAACGCTCCCTAGAACAGCCCAGCCTCCAGCCGCGCCGCCTCGCTCATCATGCTCGGCTCCCAGGCCGGGTCGAAGACCACCTCCACGTCAGCGGTGGTGACCCCAGCAATGCCCTGCACCTTGAGCAGGATGTCGTCGACCATGAATTGGCTCATCTCGCAGCCGGGCGCGGTTAGGGTCATGGTGATCCGCACGTCGTGACCGCCATCCGGCCGCTCCAGGATGGCGATGCCGTAGATCAAACCGAGCTCCACCAGGTTAACCGGGATCTCCGGGTCGTAGACCGTGCGCAACCGATCACGGACCAGCTCCTCGGTCACCACGATCGGCGCGGTCGCCAGGATGGGCTCGATCACTTCCGACACCGCGCTCGCCATCTACTCCTCCGTGGTCACCGAAGCCGACTCGCCGCCGCCGGCGCTCAACGCCCCGCGCAAGGTGTGCCAACTCAAGGTGGCGCATTTGACCCGCATCGGGAACTCCGCCACCCCGGCGAACACCTCCAGCTTGCCCAGTGATTCCTCACCGGTGCCCTTGCCGGTCACCGCGCGGTGGAAACGCTCGAATATTTTGTCAGCCTCGGCCCGCGTTTTTCCTTTCACCAGGGTCGTCATTAGAGATGCCGACGCTTTGGAAATGGCGCACCCGGAGCCCTCAAACGTCACCGCCTCCAGCCGACCGCCCTCCAGCTGCACGTGGACCGTCAGGTTATCGCCGCACAACGGGTTGTGACCCGCCGCCCGGTGGGTGGCGTCATCGAGGGCGCCGAAGTTCCGCGGGTTGGCGTTGTGGTCGAGGATCACCGCCTGGTACAGCTCGTCGAGTCCGTCCATCCGTGTCTCCTAACCCAGGACAAAGACCTGGCGCGCCCGGTGGAGGCCCGTCACCAGACGGTCGATCTCATCGCTGGTGTTGTAGAGGCCAAAAGAGGCGCGCGTGGTGGCGGGTAGGCCGAAGTGGGCCATGGTCGGCTGCGCGCAATGATGACCGGCGCGCACCGCGATCCCCTGCCGGTCGAGGACGGTGCCGAGGTCGTGGGGGTGGACGCCGTCGAGTACGAAGGAAATCACCGCCGCTTTTTTCGGCGCGCTGCCGATTACCCGCAGCCCCGGTACGTCGGCCAAGCTCGACTCGGCGTATTGGCGCAGGCGCTCCTCGTGCTCGGCGATGGCGGTGAGACCGATGCGCTCGATGTAGTCGAGGGCCGCAGCGAGGCCGATGGCACCGGCCACGTTCGGCGTGCCGGCCTCGAAGCGCTCCGGGCTCCGCGCGTAGGTCGTTCGTTCGAAGCTCACCGAGCGGATCATGCCGCCCCCACCCTGGTAGGGGGGCAGCGCGTCGAGCAGCGCGGCACGGCCGTAGAGCACGCCGATACCGGTGGGGCCGTAGAGCTTGTGACCGGAGAAGGCGTAGAAGTCGCAACCGATGGCGGCCACATCGACTGCCAGGTGCGGCACCGCTTGGGCGCCATCGAGCAAGACCGGCACGCCAGCTTTGTGGGCGAGCCCGACGATCTGCTTGATCGGGTTGATTGTGCCCAGGGCATTGGAGACGTGGGTCACCGCCACCAGCCGGGTGCGCGGGCCGAGCAAGTGTTGATACGCCCCGAGATCGAGCATCCCCAGCTCGTCGATCGGGATCACCCGCAACAGGGCGCCGGTCTGATCGGCGAGCAGCTGCCACGGCACGATGTTCGAGTGGTGCTCGAGCTGCGACAGGATGATCTCGTCGCCGGCGCCGATCTGCGTGCGGCCAAAGGTCTGCGCCACCAGATTGATCGCCTCGGTGGTGCCGCGCAGGAACAGGATGTCGCGGGCGCTGGGGGCGTTGATAAAGGCTCGCACCCGCTCCCTGGCTCGTTCGTAGGCGTCGGTGGCCCGCCCCGATAGCTCATGCACGCCGCGGTGGATGTTGGAACGGTCCCGTTGCTCGAAGTCCGCTAGCGCCTCCTGAACCGCGCGCGGTGTGTGGGTGGTGGCGGCGTTGTCGAGGTAGGCGAGGGGCTGGCCATGGACCTGCTCGGCGAGGATTGGGAAATCGGCCCGCCAACGTTCGACGTCAAAGTCCGGGGCCACGAGGGGAATTACACTAGCCATCAGTTCCGTGCCTCCGTATTCGCGCGACGATCCAGCCGGGCGAGTCGATCGCGCACCAAACGCTCCACCGCCCCACGCAGGCCGCTGGGCTCGATGGTGTCGATAACCGACCGGGCGAAGCCTAGGGTCAGCTCCCGGCGTGCCTGCTCCGGGTCGAGGCCGCGCGAGCGTAGGTAGAAGATTTGCTCCGGGTCGAGCTGCCCGACCGTGGCGCCGTGGGCGCAGCTAACGTCGTCGGCGTCGATTTCGAGCTGTGGCTTGGTGTTGGCCACCGCGCCCCGCGACAGGATCAGGTTGCGGTTGTGCTGCCGGGCATCGCTGCGCTGGGCCTCCCGGCGGACCCGCACCTTGGCGTTGAACACCGTGCTGCTCTCGCCCGCCAGGATGTTCTTGGTGAGCTGCTGGCTCTGGCAGCCTGGGACCGCGTGGTCCACCAGCGAGAAGTTGTCGACGTGCTGTTGATCCTGCGTGACGTTCAGGGCGGTCAGCGTCGCGCTGCCATCGATGTCCTGAAATAGAACACTGGTCGAGGTCCGGCTCAGGCGCGCCCCCAGCCCCAGCTGGAAGCCGCGGTAGGCGCTGGCACCTGCCAAGCGGATGTCGAGCTGTCCGATGTGGGTCGCCCGCGGGTCATCCTGCAGGAACCGGGCGTGGCGGACCTGGGCCCCGGCGGCGAGCACCACCTCGGTGACCGGGTTGACGAGATAACCGCCCGACGCACCGCCAAAGCTCTCGATCAGATCGATTGCGGCCCCAGCCCCAGCCACGACCAGACAACGGGGATGGCTGATGCTGCCGTCACCGGCGCTGGCGAGGTAGCGCACGTGGATCGGCGCGGCTAGCTGCACGCCGGTCGGGACGTAGATGAACAGGCCGTCGCGCAAAAAGGCGGTGTTGAGCGCCGCGAAGGCGCCCCCCTCGACCTGCGGGGATTGGGCGAGGTGGGGTTCGACCAGGTAGGGGTGCGTCTCCATGGCCCGCGCCAGGCTGCTCACCATGACGCCGCGCTCCAGCTCCAACTCGGAGTCTGGGGCGAAGAAACCGTCGGTCAGCGTCACCTCGGTGGCTGGCAGGTCGACCAGACCGAGTGCCGCGGCTCGCCCCGCGACGGGCACGCCAGCGAGCTTCGGGGTTGCTGCCAGGGTCAAGGGCTCGCCCGCGTCGAGGGATCCGATGTCGGTGTAGCGCCAGCTCTCGAGTTTTTTGGTCGGCAGCCCCTGGCGGACAAACTCGCGCATGCCCCGCTCGCGCAGGCCGTGGACCCAGCCATTGGAGCTGTTGATCACCGCCTCGAAACCGGCGGTGAGTGTCCCGGCGGTCTCGTTCACAGCGTGACCTGGGGAGCGGCAGCAGCGGCACCTGCAGCCTCGGGGAGCTGGCTCTCCGTCAACCAACCGTAACCCTTCTCTTCGAGCTCGAGGGCGAGCTCCTTGCCGCCGGATCGCACGATGCGCCCGCCGGCCAGGACGTGCACGACATCCGGCACGACGTAGTCGAGCAGCCGTTGGTAGTGGGTCACCAGGATGAAGGCACGCTCCGGGCTGCGTAGGGCATTGACCCCGTCGGCGACGATGCGCAGGGCGTCGATGTCGAGGCCGGAGTCGGTCTCGTCGAGGATGGCGAGCTTCGGCTCGAGCACCGCCATCTGCAATACCTCGTTGCGCTTCTTTTCGCCGCCGGAGAAACCGTGATTGACCGGCCGCTCGAGCAGCTTCGGATCCATGCCGAGGCGCTTCATCTTGCCCCTGACCAGGGCCAAAAAGTCGAAGGCGTCGAGCGGCTCTTCGCCGCGGTGGGCGCGCAGGGCGTTGAGGGCCGCCTGGAGGAATAGGGTGTTGTTCACCCCTGGGATCTCCACCGGGTATTGGAAAGCCAGGAAGATCCCCTCCCGGGCGCGCTCCTCGGTTGGCATCGGGACGAGGGCCTTGCCCGCGAAGCGCATCTCGCCGTCGGTGACCACGTAGCCGTCCCGGCCGGTCAGGGCGTAGGCCAGGGTG
>JAUUZB010000739.1 GCA_030590185.1 Deltaproteobacteria bacterium | reverse complement strand
GTCCGCGGCGTGGCGGAAGGGGCCGTACAGGCTCGAGGCGTACTTGACCGCGTAGGACATGATCGGCGTGTGGCTCAGCCCGTCCTCGTCGAGCAGCTCGCGGATGCGGCGCACCCGGCCATCCATCATGTCGGAGGGGGCGACCATGTCGGCCCCAGCGCGGGCGTGGTTGCGGGCCATTTCGGCCAACAGGTCGATGGAGGCGTCGTTGTCGAGGCGCTCGTTCTCGACCACCCCGCAATGGCCGGTGTCGGTGTAGGAGCACACGCAGACATCGGTGGCTACGAAGGCAGCGTCGCCGACCCGCTCGCGGATCGCTTTGATGGCGCGGGGCACCACGCCCTCTGGGTCGGTGGCACCGCTGGCGCGGCCGTCTTTTTGTCCGGCACGCCGAAGAGGATGAAGGAGCGCAGGCCTCGCTCCACCAGGCGCTCCACCTCAGTGGCGAGGCCGGCGACGTTGTGTTGGAAGACCCCCGGCATGGCTTGGATCTCGTGGGCTTCGTCGATGTCCGCCACGAACATGGGCAGCATGAGATTGTCGAGGCTGACGCTGACCTCGGCCACGGCGTCCCGCAGGATGCCGCTGTCGCGCAAACGCCGCGGGCGGTAGAAGGGGGTGGTCACGGTTGGGTATCCTCTCGCGTTACAGGTATTTCTCAGCGCCGAGCCGGACCAGCTCCGCGTGGACCGTTTGGACCAGACGGTCCGGGTCCGTGTCATCGTGGGCGGCCTCGAGGCGCTCCTCGCCGGCGGGGGCGGCCACCAGGGCCTGGAGGCGGTAGCGATCACCGTGGGGCTCGCACAGGGCACCGAGCGGCAGGTGACAGCCGCCGCCGAAGTGTCCGAGGAGCTGGCGCTCTACGCCGATGGTGAAGGCGGTGGGCGGATGGTGGAGCCCGGCCACGCTAGCCGCGGTGGCCTCGTCCCCGGCACGAATCTGCAGGCCGAGGGCGCCCTGGGCGGGGGAGGGGCAGACGTCGGCTATGTCGATCAGCTCGAGGGCGGCGCCTCGCTCTCCGGCAGTGCTGTCCAACCCCAACCGGATCACGCCGGCCTCGGCGAGCACCACCGCGTCGAGCTCGCCGCTGGTGACCTTTCCGAAGCGCCTCGGCACGTTGCCCCGAAGCTGGACCATGTTGAGATCCGGTCGCCGGGAGAGCAACGCCGCGCGTCGGCGCAGGGAGCCGGTGCCGACCGTGGCGCCGGGGGCCAGGCCCCAGAGCTGGTCCGGGTGATCCTCGTCGACCCGCCGGATCACCACGTCGCGCACCGGGCCGCGCTCGGGCACCGCGGCGAACACGAGGCCAGCGGTGTCCTCGGTTGGGACATCCTTATAGGAGTGAACCGCCACGTCGATGCGGCCGCCGAGCAGCGCCTCCTCGATTTCCTTGGTGAAGAAGCCGGTTCCATCGACTTCGTGAAGGGCCTTGTCGTAGTTCTGGTCCCCCTCGGTTTTGAGGATCACTATCTCGACCTCGACGCCAGCGGCCTTCAGGCCCGCCTCCACGAAGTGCGCCTGCCAGAGGGCGAGGTCAGAGCCGCGGGTCCCGATGCGAACGACGTCGCTCATGAAGGGGTCTCCGGTTGGGTATGGGTGACGACCACGGTCGTGGTGATGCCACCGCGCACGTTGAAGCGGCCCTCCACCCGCAGGGAGCGCGGGTCGAGGACGGCGACTAGATCGTCACAGATTCGATTGGTCACCGCTTCGTGGAAATGGCCCTCGTCTCGGAAGGACCACAGGTAGAGCTTGAGGCTCTTGAGCTCGACGCAACGTTGGTCGGGCACGTAGGTGACCAGGAGGCTGGCGAAATCGGGCTGCCCGGTCATGGGGCACAGGCAGGAGAACTCCGGGCAGTCCATGCGGATCTCGTAGTCGCGCTCCGGCGCCGGGTTCGGGAAGGTCTCGAGATTTTTTTGGGGCTCAGAGGGCACGGTGATCTCTGCACGGTTGGCGTGGTGGATATATAGTCACCATTGGGGAATGTGAACAGGCCTGCGCTCGAGATCGAATGTATCTTCTTGGAACCCACGACCGCCAGTGGATGCGGCAATGTGAGGCAGCCCTACTAGCCGGCGGCCTCGAGTCGCGGTGGTCCCAAACCGAGGATGGCCGGGCGCTCTATCTGGACGTCCCGACCACCGACGCTGAGCAGGCGGCGGCGATCCTCTCGGCGCTCATGGGGGAGGATCTGCATCGGCCCCGGCCCCTGGGGCTCCCGGTCGGATCCGTGGCGCAGCAGCCGGCCTTTGCGGTTGCCGTTGGCCTCGCCGCCGTGACCCTCGCCTTTTTTTGGGTGACCGGGCCCTTTGACCTCTCCAATCCCTGGTTCCGGGAGGGGGCGTTAATCACCCAGCAGGTCCTGGCGGGGGAGTGGTGGCGCGCGATCACGGCCGCCACCCTGCACGCCGACGCTGGTCACGCCCTTGGCAACGCCATCTTCCTGGTCGTCCTCGGCTGGGCGGTGGCGGAGAGGCTCGGCGGTGGCGCCATGCTGCTGTTGGCGCTGGTCACGGCGGTGGCCGGCTTTGGGGTCAGCCTGTTGCTCTCCAACGCCCACTCGACCGTCGGTGCCTCGGGCGGCCTGTTCGGCCTGCTGGGGGTCGCCGCTGGGCACGGGGTCAGGGGTCGGCCCGATCCCTTGGGTCGCCGACGCCAAATCCTACGGGTGGTGGGCGCTGCCTTGATGCTCCTGGCATTCACGGCGTTCAGCCCCGAGGCCAACATCAAGGCGCACCTCGGGGGCTTCGGTTGCGGGCTGCTGCTCGGCTTGGTCCTCCCCCGGCGCCCTTCGCCGGTGTGGGCCCAGGTGCTGCTCGCCGGTGCGGCGGTTCTCGTGGTGGCGGGGGGCTGGGGCCTGGCCCTGCGTTGATTTGGCCTTTTGTGGCCGCCCGGGATACGATCGCGGGGTGATTCTCGAGTGCCCCCAATGCGGGACGTCGCACACTCGGCCCGATGCCGAGATCGAGCCCGGCGTGGCCATCGGATGCCGAAAGTGTGGCGCCATGATCCCGACCGACGGCTCCGCGACGAAATCGAAAAAGATTCTCGAGGCGACCAAACCGATGATTCGCGCCGATCAGATTGAGGTCACCCAACCGATGGCTGAAAAACCCAAGGCACCAATTTCCGACGGCCCCACCACGGTCAGTGGTCCACCCACCGGACCCGAGCCGGCTCGCCGCATCACCCACGAGGCGTCCACCGCGGTCATGGCGGTGGACGGCCTGCGTGAGCAGCTCGCCGCGATGAAGGATGCCGACCCGCAGGAGGAAGCCCAGACCCTCGACTCGCCCGAGGGTGACGACGCGCCGAGTTTCGGCAGCGCCGAGGAGTCGGATCTAGGGGAAGCGGACGGGGAGGAGCATCTCGCCGACCTCGGGTTCGACGACGTGGCGACCGATATAATCCATGCCGACCAGCTGCGTGAGACCCTGGCCAAAATGCGGCCCACCGACGAGGTAGAGAAGCAGGCCCGGGACGCGAAGAAGATTTCGGGTAAGGGGGATGCCGGCTTTGTGGAGCCGACCTCGCCGGCCCTCGGGCAGGACCGGGCCGGGGGCGGTTTCTCCATGGGGGCGTTCTTTCTGGGGGTCGCCGTGTGCGCCGCGGTCTTGGCGGTCGTAGGGGCGGTGCTCTGGCTGACCATGGGCACCACGCGGGTTGTCTTTCTCAAGCGCAACCAAACCCTGCTGGC
>JAUUZB010000064.1 GCA_030590185.1 Deltaproteobacteria bacterium | reverse complement strand
GCCTCCCTGATCGCCGCGGGCATGCCCCTCGGCTCTGCCCTGGTTTTTCTCATGGCCGGCCCGGCCACCAACATCGCCACCCTCGGCGCGGTGTATCGGGGTCTCGGCGGGCGGGTGCTGGCGATCTACCTCGGCACGGTGGTGGTCATGAGCATGGTGCTCGGCATGACCTTTGACTTCGTGCTCGCCGACGCGGTGGCGCCGATCATGGCCCACGAGCATGGCGACGGGGTGTGGTCGATCGCCATGGCGATCTTACTGGTCGGGTTGTTGGTCATGTTGAGCGCCCGGCGCGCCGTGGCCTGGTTTGGGCGCCGGGGGGCGGCTGCGGGAGCGGAGGCTGCGGGCCCTGGCGCGGGCGTCGCCCTCGCGGTGCAGGGCATGACCTGTGAGCACTGTGTCGGGCGGGTCAAGCGTACCCTCGAGGAGATCGAGGGCGTGGACCAGGCCGATCCCAACCTCGGTGACGGCAGGGTTTGGGTGCGCGGGGAGAACTTGGACGCCGGGGTGTTGGTGGAGGCGGTGAGCCGCGCCGGGTACGGGGCGTCCGAGGCGGAGCCGGGGTCCGGGGGGCAATCCTAGCCCGCCGAACGCCAAACTCGGGTTGCCTCGTCGCACCTGCCCGCGTAGCATTCGAGCGCATTTGCAGCTCAGCGCTCGCGGTTGCCCGATCGGCTCCGCTGCGCCGCTGCACGCGTTAGCAGGGGACCCGCCATGAAACTATCGTCATCGACCGCGACAGCAGCGCTGTTGCTGGCATCGTGCACCGTCCACCTCGACCTGCCGACGGGGGTCGATGTTCAGTGCGTCACGGACACGGAGTGCCCCGAGGGATATCGCTGCAACAGCAGCACCAGCGCCTGCGTCGCTGAGAATCAATCCGACTTGCAGGCTCCGGCGGTGGTCGCGGCGAGCGTGGTGGCAACCGCAGACGAGCCGCTGGGGCCTTTTGTCGTCACCGTGGAAATGAGCGAGCCTCTGGGCCTCGCCCCCGACATCGCCCTCATCGACGCCGACGGGGTGCTGTCGCTGGAGGTGGACCCCGCCGCGGCGGCCGATGGCGTCACCTACACGGCGCGCTTTACCGCAAGCGGTGACGAAAGCGAGGGCGCTCACCCCCTGACCATCGTCGCCGAAGATGTCGTAGGCAACCAGACCAGCGGGCCCCTCGGCGCGTCGATCTCCTTGGACTTCACCGCCCCCGATGTGGTCGCGGCGTTGTTGCAGCTCATCCCCGATGACGACGACGCGAGCCAAGACGGCTTTGAGCGCAACCCCCGCTCTGACGTCACCGCGGTCACCTATGGCACCACTGGCGAATTGCGCCTGGTGCTGAACGAGGTGGCGGTGACGCCAGCGATCACGATCACCGAGAACGGCTCGCCGGTCATCGACTCGGGCCTGAGCTTTGTGCGTCAACCACCGGACGGCGCCACCGAGCTGTTCAGCCTCGAGCAGGCCTCCGCCGGCAGCCTGCGCGATGGCATTTACGGCCTGCGCACCGACCTACGTGACGCGGTTGGGAACCTCCGTGCCGACGTCGACCTAGGGGTGAGCATCGAGGTCGACACCACGGCGCCAGAGCCCCCGGCGGTGGCCGATGCCCCCGGCGCCCCGGCCTTGGTCACCTACAATCGGGCTCCGTGGGGGGCGGTCGGATCGCCCGACCCGGCCTTCAGCCTCGAGGGTGAGGTCGGCGCCACCGCTCCCGGGGCGCTCATCATCATCTATGCGGATCGTGCGGCGACCACCGAGTTGGCCCGGTTAGTGGCCACGGACGAGGGCGAGTTCTTCGCTCCTCTGCCCATCGGCGATCTCTCCGAGCTCTACGCCGTCGCCGTCGATGGAGCTGGCAACCGCAGTGACGATGACCCCAGCACCGCCGCCATCGACGCCAGTCTGGTCGAGCGTGTTCGTTGGAGCGCAACCCTGCTGGGCAAGCTCCCCGGCAGCAACTTTGGCAACCCCAACAGCTTCGAGGAGCGACCGGCGTTCCAGCTCGAGGCTGAGCCCCTGGTGGTTCCGTCGCCGTTGGTCAGCGGACTCAACCTCGCCCTGGGCAGCCCCGAGACCACCGCGTCCGCCGGCACGTGGCGAAAGCCACAGGGGGTCACCCAACTCGGTTGGGCCTCCTCCGGCGTGGCGTTTCACGGCGCACGGGGTCTGGTCCTCCGTTTCGGTGGCCACAACTGGGTTGGTGAATCGACCGCGGAACCCACCGGCGTCCGCGTCCTCGATGGGCTGGGATGGTATGAATTGCCGGACTCGGACCCCGACGCCGATGGCGCGCCTCGGCCGAGAGGCGTGCCGCAGATAGTCTACGACGGCGCCCGCGCTCAATTGGTATTGGCGCCCTCGGGCACCACGACTTGGGTTCACGATGGGTTCACCTGGCGGGCTGTGTTGCAGCCGAGCCTGCTGGAGGCACCCGGTTCTGGCGGGGTCCTGATCGCCCACCAGCACGAGCGCACGGTGATTTTAGCCCGCGCCGACGGAACCTGGATCTTCGACGGCGTTCTGTGGACGCGCGCCGACCAGTCGGGGTGCAGCGAAGCGCTGCCCAGCCCCATGGGAGCCCTCGAGGGGGTGTACCAGGTCGCCCGCCGCGAGGCGCTCCTCCTCGACGGCCAGTCCATGTGGGTGTGGCGAGATGGCTGCTGGGAGTCGGCGGGTTGTGCCGTCTCCCCGTGCACCCAGCAACCGGCCAGCCGCAGCGGCTTTGCCCTCGCCTACGACACCGACCGAGAGGTGGTCATTCTGCACGGAGGTTTCGCCGACATCGCCGGGGAGGCATTTGGCTTCGTCGACACCTGGGAGTGGGACGGTGAGGATTGGCGATGCGATCAAACCGTTTCCGGTTGTGACCCGAGTCTGTACGCCTGCGCAGAGATCGCCGGTGTCGAGCAGGACTATCTGAGTCTCTGCAACCAAACCCGCGCCCACCCCGCGTACCTGGCCACCGTGCCACCCGATCCAGGCAACGACCCCATGCCATTGCCCGACCTCCCCCACGTCGCTGGCGGGGGCTCGATGGTCTACGACCCAGACGCTCAACGAACCCTGTTGTTCGGCGACGCCAGTACCTTCGACACAGCCCCCCGAGATCTCGACGCCCGCCAATGGCATTGGGATGGCAGCGCCTGGACCGAGTTGCCGCGCCAACAAGAGTACCCCCTGCCCAAGGGCACACCGCTGATGGCGCGCCACCCGCCCAGCAATTCGGTGATGGCGTTCGGCAGTCGCGATGACAGCTCGGTGCACGATCAAACCTGGGTGTACGACGGCCAACGCTGGCAACTGCGCTGCACCGGTGGATGTCTGCGCCCGACGGTGACCGCCGGCACCGAGGCGAGCTTGGCCTACGACGAGGGTACGGGCCGGGTGGTCTACTTCGGGGGTGACGGCACACCGACGACCTGGGAGTGGGACCCCCTACGCCCCGGTAGCGCGTCGGAGTGGGAGCAGGTCTGCCCTGCCGCCGGCTGCTCACTCCAGCCACCATGGAACAGCGTAGGCGGCGCCTACTCCCCGGACCACAGCGGTGTGGTGTGGATCGGCCCCCGCGACGCCGCGGACGGCGACCGCAACTCGGTTTGGGTCTGGTCCGCCGGTCAATGGTCGAGGCTGTGCGAGGGCGGAACCTGTGGAGATCCCGCGCCACAGCTCTTCGCGATCTCTCCGGTGGTTTGGGACCCCATCGCCCCGGGGATCGTGGTCGCGGATCTCTCCTCCACCTGGGTCCTGACGGCCGGCGCCTGGGTGCAACGGGAGTCCCCGGGCAGCGGGGCGTTGGTGACCGACGGCTCGCGGGAAGCGGTGGTTGCCATCCACTCCTACAGTCCCATCGCGCTCCTGCCCGCCACCGGCCCGTGGGCATCGCAACAACTCTTGGGCCCGCGACCACTGAGCACGACGGATGTCGGTGTCGCCTTCCACGCCGGTCTCGAGCGCCTCATCGTTTTTGGCGGTGGCTACAGCATGGTTATTGAGGACATGGTCTTCCCCATGACCTCGGGCGAGACCTGGGAGCTCGACGTCGGCGCCAAGCGCGCTCCGGCCCATATCTTTGGAGCTGCCTTCGAAGCCGCCCGCGCCCCAGCAACGGACCTGCGCGCCATTGAGGTGCAGTGGCGCGGCACCGCCCACGGTTATGACGCCGGTGGTTCAGTGGAGGGCGCTCGACTGATGATCTGGCACTACGATCACTGGCGCGCGACGAACGCGGTGGCCACACCTGACGCCGGGGGATGGGAGTTGGTCTGGCGCAGCGACGCCGACCCCGCGTGGGCTGAGCATACCTCGGCGGACCTGCGCCGCCTGTTGGTGGGTTTTGGCCGGGTGGTCCACGCGGCGGTGTTGCCGTCCGAGCCCAACGGTCCTGGCGCCGGCATCGCCGAGATCACCACCGAGGAGATGCAGGTTAGCGTCGTCTATGACGGTGGTTGAACCGACGAGGCCACGACAGCCTGTGGTTATCCGGGTGGACTTCTCGAAATTCTCATGTTGAGTATCTGCTGGTCAACTTGCTCGGGCGGTTTGGCCAAGGTATCCCGACACCACCATGAAACCAGACGTCATCATCATCGGATCGGGCATCGGCGGTCTCACCGCTGCGGTCGCTCTGGCAAATCACGGCAAACGGGTGCTGGTGTTGGAGCAACACTCGGTACCCGGCGGCTACTGTCACAATTTCAGCCACAGGGGATTCGAGTTCAGCCCGGCCACCCACTACGTCGGCGACGTGGCCCCGGGCGGGACCTTCGGGACGATCCTCAAGGGCCTTGGGGTCGCCTCGGAGCTGACCTTCTGCCAGCTCAACCCCGAGGGCTATGACCACCTACTCATCGGCGATGAGCGTTTCGACATCCCCGCCGGCCTCGACCGCCAGGTCGACGCCATCGTCGCCCGTCATCCCGAGCAGGAGCGTGGTATTCGCAACCTGTTCCGCCGCCTGGAGCAGGTCGCCAAGGAGTTCAAGCTGGCGGGCACATACCTGAAGGGTTGGCGCATCCTGCTGGCGCCGTGGGTGTTGCGGCATTTCCTCTGGTACGGGAGTCGCAGCATCGGCAAGTGGGTGGCCGAGATCACGTCTGACCCATTCCTGCGAACCGTGCTGACCTACCGAGCCGGTTTGAACGCCGTCGCTCCGAGTCGTGCCTCGGTGCTGTCGCACGCCAACACCGTGAGCCACTACGCCGGCGGCGGTTACTATCCACGCGGTGGCGGGCAATCGATCGCCAACGCCCTGGTTGGCCAGCTGCAACGCCGCGGCGGGGAGGTGCGGCTGTCGACCGAGGTGCAGACCATCGTGGTGGAGGGCGGCCGGGCTGTGGGTGTGGTGCTCGAGGATGGGGAGCGCATTGACGCGGAGACGATCATCTCCAACGCCGATCCGGAGGTCACCTTCAACCGCTTGGTGGGCGAGGAGAACCTCTCCCCCGCCCTGCGCGAGCGGGTCCGCAACACCACCTACAGCCTCAGCAGCGTGATTCTCTTCGCCGCCACGGATTTGGACCTGCGCGCCATGGGCCTCGACTCGGGCAACTACTGGTACTTCGCGAGACCCGACCTCGAGGGGATCCTCAACGACTGCGCCGAGACCCTGCCGGATCCCTTCGAGTCTCTGTTCCTCTGCGTCCCCACCCTCAAGGATCCCAGCCTGCGTTCGGACGGCCTGCACACCATCGAGGTGGTGGCCATGGCGCCCTATGGGCCATTCGAGGAGTGGTCACAGACGCGCTGGCGGCACCGCGGTGAGGCCTACGAAGAGCTCAAGGCTGACCTCGAGGCTAGGATCCTCGCGCAGGTGGAACGAATCATCCCGGGCCTGCGTGACCACCTGCTGTTCAGCGACGTGAGCACACCGCTAACCAACGCCCATTTCTGTCGCAGCACCCGGGGCGGCATCTACGGCACCGAAAAGGTGATCGAGCAATCAGGGCCCAAGGGTTATCCGATCGCCACCGAGATCGATCGGTTGTACATGGTGGGCTCCGCGACCCTCTCCCATGGCATCGCTGGGGTCTGTTTGACCGGGATGGTCGCCGCGTCTCAGATCCTCGGCAAGTCGTTTCCGGAGATTTTGACCGAGAAGGGGGAGGAGGTCGTGATCGTGCCGTCCGAGCGGCCGGAGCGGTGGCTGCATCGTACGGAGGTTACGAACGCCGCTCGAGCTCGGTGATGGTTCTCGGAGGGTGGTCGCTGGTTGACGCTGGCTCGAACCCCAAATGATGCCCTTCCCATCGGCGTCCACACGGGCTAAAGAGGCGCGCTTCGATGTTGACCCTCGTGCACAACGCCGACCTCTACGCGCCACAGGCCCGCGGTCTGCGCGATCTCCTCATCGGCGGAGGGAAGATCCTGGCGATCGGCGACCGGGGAAGCCTCGCACCGCAGGGTGTCGACACCGATCGAATCGACGCCGCCGGTTTGCGCACCGTCCCTGGCCTCATTGATCCGCACGCGCACCCCACCGGCGGCGGCGGCGAGTCCGGCCCGAACAGCCGCGTGCCGCCGATGCAGATCGGGGATCTCATCGGCGCCGGTATCACCACCTGCGTTGGCCTGCTCGGCACCGACGGCACCACGCGAACCATGCGTGACCTCGTGGCGCAGACCCTAGCGCTGCGTGCCGAGGGGATCAGCGCCTACTGTTACAGCGGCGGCTATCAGTTCCCGCCGCTCACCCTCACCGGCAATCTGCGCGACGACATCATCTTCGTCGATCCGATCATCGGCGCCGGCGAGCTCGCCATCTCCGATCACCGCTCGTCGCAACCGACACTCGATGAGCTCCTTCGGGTCGCCGCCGACTGCCACGTGGCGGGGCTGATCAGCGGCAAGGCGGGCGTCTTGCACCTGCACCTCGGGGATGGTCCGCGCGGTCTGGAGCTCGTGCGCCGCGCCCTCGACCAAACCGAGCTGCCGGCGCGAACCTTCTACCCCACCCACGTCAATCGGCGTCACGAGCTCTTCGAAGAGTCGAAGCGCTCGAGCGAACGTGGGGTCACCGTTGACGTCACCGCGGTCCCCGACGCCGATGGGGGGCTGATGGCCGAAGATGCCATCGAGACGTGGCTCGACGAAGGACTGCCGAGCGATCGCCTCACCTGTAGCTCCGATGGCGGCGGCTGCCTGCCGGTCTACGATGCGCAGGGCGAGCTCACGAAGATCGATGTGGGTCGTCCGGCGACGCTGCTGTCGACCTTACAGGCGCTGTTGGCGCGGGGACGAGCGCTCGAGACCGTGCTCCCGGTGTTTACTAGCAACGCCGCGCGTTTGCTGCGCCTCGCGGGCAAAGGCCGAATCGAGGTCGGCGGTGACGCGGACCTCCTGGTCCTCGGGGCAAACGATGAGCCGCACCATCTTCTGGCGCGCGGTCGCGTGATGGTACGCGACGGTGTGACGGTCGTGACTGGTGCTTTCGAGACAGGAGGGCGGCGATGAGCCCAGCCCGCGTAGACGTAGGCGCAACCCGAGGATGGATCGTGCCGGTGGGGGGCGCCGAAGAGAAGGTCCGCGCCCCGCGCATTCTCGCCCGCTTCGCCGAGATTGCCGGCGGCAAGGACGCCCGCATCGCGATCATCCCCACCGCCTCGAAGCTCGACGACATGGGGGAGCGCTACGAGGCCATCTTCGGCGAGCTCGGCGTGGCGCGGGCGCGCACCTTGCCTTTCAAGGTCCGTGAGGACGCGAGCCGTGACGATTGGCTCGCCACCCTCGACGACGCCACCGGTGTCTTTCTCACCGGCGGCAACCAGCTGCGCATCTCGACCATTCTCGGCGGCACGCCGGTCGCCAAGATGGTTCGCCGGCTCAACGCCAGCGGTGTCGTCGTCGGCGGCACCTCTGCCGGCGCCGCGATCCTCTCCGAGCACATGATCGCAGGCGGCCAAGGCGGGGCGACGCCGAAGGCCGGGCTCACCAAACTCGTCCCCGGCTTCGGTCTCACCAACCGCGTCATCATCGACCAACACTTTCGCCAGCGCGACCGCCTCGGGCGCCTCCTCACCGCCTTGGCTTATAATCCGTTCGCCGTGGGACTCGGCCTCGACGAAGACACGGCGGCGTTTATTGGACCGGAGAACGAGATCGAGGTGACCGGCAGTGGCGCCATCACCGTGGTCGACCCCGGCGCCATCGAGCACTCCTCCATCGCTGCGGTCGGCTCCGGCAAGCCGTTCAGCTTCATCGGGTTGCGGCTCCACATCATCACCGACGGCGGACGGTTCAGTTTGCACACCCGCAAGGCCTACCCACCATCGCAGAGCACGACAGCCTAAAAGAGAGGGACCGGCATGGAGATCCTGGCACAGAGGGTGTTTCGCGGACCGAACACCTACGCGCACTTCCCTGTCATGCGCTTGACGGTCGATCTCGGCCCGCTCGAGGAGTGGCCCAGCGCCAAGATCCCCGACTTCAACACCCGACTCCTCGAGACCATCCCGAGCCTCGAGGAGCACACCTGCTCCCACGGCGTACGCGGTGGCTTCGTGCGTCGCCTTCACGAAGAGGGCGGCACCTGGATGGGGCACGTCCTCGAACACGTCGCCATCGAATTGCAGCAGCTCGCCGGCGCCAAGGTGACCTTCGGCAAGACGCGCAGCAACGCCCTCGGCGAGGGTCATTATGATGTCGTCTACGCCTACGAGGAGGAGCGCGTCGGTCTCGCCGCGGGCCAGTTAGCGCGCCGACTCCTGCACGCGCTGTTGCCAGATGACCTGCGCGCCGAGGTCGGTGCGCCTGAGGATTTCGAGTTTGAGGCGGAGCTCGAAGAGCTGATCGAGCTCGCCCAGCGCCGCCAGTTCGGCCCCTCCACCGGTTCATTGGTGCGCGCCGCTGAGGAGCGCGGCATACCCTGGCTGCGGCTCAACGATTATTCGTTGGTTCAGTTCGGACACGGTCGTTACCAAAAACGCATCCAGGCCACGGTAACCTCCGAGACCCGGCACATCGCCGTCGAGATCGCCTCGGACAAGGACGAGACCAATCGCATCCTCGCCGACCTCGGCCTGCCGGTGCCGCAGCAGAGGCTGGTGCGATCCGTCGAGCGCGCGGTGCGCGCGGCCGAGTCGATCGGTTATCCGGTGGTGCTCAAACCGTTAAACGCCAACCACGGCCGGGGCGTCTCGGTGAACATCACCAGCTCTGCCCAGGTTCAGGTCGGCTTCGAAAAAGCCCGCGAGCATGGACGCACCATCATCGTCGAGAGCTTCATCGAAGGTTTCGACCACCGCATGTTGGTGGTCAACGGCCAGCTCGTCGCGGTCGCTATGCGCGTGCCGGGGCACGTGGTTGGCGACGGCGAGCACACCATCACCGAGTTGGTCGACACCGTGAATGAGGATCCGCGGCGCGGCATCGGTCACGAGAAGGTGCTCACCCGTATCGAGTTCGATCACCAAGCCAAGCGATTGCTCGAGCTGCGCGGCTATGACGAGAACACGGTGCCGGCCGCCGAGGAGATCGTCTATCTGCGCTCCACGGGCAACCTCTCCACCGGCGGCACGGCCATCGATCTGACCGACGTCGTCCATCGCGACAACCGTGAGATGGCGGTCCGCGCCGCCGGCGCCATCGGTCTCGACGTGGCCGGGATTGATTTCATCACGCCGGATATTTCTCGTTCCCACCGCGATGTGGGCGGTGCCGTGTGTGAGGTGAACGCCGCGCCTGGGTTCCGCATGCACGTGGCGCCGACTCAGGGCACTCCCAGGGACGTCGCCGGTCCGGTCATGGACATGCTCTTTCCGCCGGGCACGCCCTCCAAGATCGCGATCGCCTCGATCACCGGCACCAACGGCAAGACCACCGCGGCGCGCATGCTCGCCCACGTCCACAAGATGTCAGGGGCGACGGTCGGGTTGACCACCACCGACGGCGTCTACATCGATGGTGAGCGTACGGTCGTCGGTGACATGACCGGCCCGATGGCGGCGCGCATGGTGTTGCAGGATCCAACCGTCGATC
>JAUUZB010001138.1 GCA_030590185.1 Deltaproteobacteria bacterium | reverse complement strand
CTTGCGCTCGCTCAGGGCGAACGGGTGGGATGGAGCCATGGAGCTCGGTCGAAGCTCTAGTCGACTCGCTTGCGCTCGCTCAGGGCGAACGGGTGGGATGGAGCCATGGAGCTCGGTCGAAGCTCTAGTCGGAGAAATCGACCAGGGTTAGGGTGTAGGTGGCGGTGGTGACCGGCGCGCTGTCGATGATGCCGACGCACACGGTATGCCGGTCGACGCGGGTCTGGGGCTCGAAGATCATCACCTCCGGTTGGCCATCCCGGGCGATGGAAGCGTGGCGCTCCATCCACGCCCCGCTGCTGTCCAGCACCGCGAGGTTGAGGTCGACGTCGCTAGGAAAATCCAGCCGCACGGCCAGGTGGGTATCGCCAGTATAAAGGCTGAAGCAGTCTTCAAAGTCATCCGCCGGAGCGCCGGCGGAAAAATCGCCGGTCTCGGCCGCGTCGATGGCTGCGTTGAGGATCATCGGGTAGCCGTTGAGGGCCTGGGCGTTGGCCACCTGGCCGTTGTCCTCCACTTCGGCCACGGCGGGCAGATCCGCCAACCGGCTCATCTTCAAAACGTAGGGCGACACCGCCGGCGTGTTGTCGCGCAGGCTGACCCCGATGAAAGCCTGGTTGGGGAAGGCGGCGCCGCCCGGGGAGAGCAGAAAGATCCCGGTGCCGGGGGTGAGCGTCGAGCCCAGCGAGGAGATGATGCTCTCGACCACCTCACCGGCACCGTCGAGGAGCGCCAACTTGAAGGCCGGGTCGGTTCGGGTCGGAATCAACGCCACCGCGAGGTGCTCGGTCGCGGCGGGCGCCGTGACCGACCATAGATCCTCAAAGTCGTCGGGGGCGCCGTCGTCGACGGACCAGGGCGTGGACTGCTCCCCCTCGTCATCGGTGTCGAGCCAGCCGACCATCGAGCGGTCGAGCGTGCCCGCGGTGGCGAGCCCGTTGTTCGGTTCGTGTTCCGACGCCGACTGTGCGCCGTGGCCGAGCACGTAGGTCGCCCCCCACCGGGTGGCGACCACAGCGTGGCTGCCTTCGCTGCTCACCGCGATGGCGGTCGGGATGTTCTTCGGGCCACCGATGGAGATCTCCGACTCCACCTCGTTGGTGAGCGTGTTGACCCGCAGGATCTTCTCCGCGGTCGTCACGTACAGCCAGTAGCCGTCGCGCTGATCGATAGCGAGGTGGATCGGCGGCGGCGAGGCTTCGATCTCGGCCACCACCGGGTCGCTGAGCTCGAGGGCGGATTGATCGGTGAGGTCGATCACCAGGACCTTGCCGGTCTCCTCCTCGGCCACGTAGGCACGGTGGCCGGCGGGGTGCAGGACGATCGCACCCGGCTTGATCAGGTCGCCGAACATCGACCAGCCAGAGTGGAGCCCAACGTCATCCTCCCAGTGGAAGATGACGTTCAGGCTCCGGTTGCCGCGGTCGGGCACCAACAAATAATTGCCGGTGTCGGCCAGGGACCAGGGGGTCTGGGTGTCATCCCAGGCATCGCTCTGCGTACCGCTGTGCAGGCTGCCGTCGGCGAGGATGCCGACCACCTCGGTGGGTCCCACCTTATACAGCACGTCGCCGGTCTTGGAGTAAGCCAGGCTGGCGAAGGCGCCGGTGTTGACCGTCGCGGAGAGGTCAAAGGTGGCGAAATCAACGTTGAGCAGGTGCACGGCGCTGCCGCAGCCGACCGCGCCGGTTGAGGCGCGGTTGATCGGATTGAACAGGGCCGCGGTGGCGAAGCCGCTGCACGGGATGAGCTCGCTGTGGCGACGGTGGTTGCCCAGGTCGATCAGGTTGATCTCGTTGTGGGTCCAGGCGCCGGTGGCGTCCGAGGCCGGGGTCGTCACCAAGAGCTCGGAGGCCAGCTCGCGCACGGCGAGACCAAAAGCAACGTCGGCGAGGGGGATGAGATCGACCACGTCGCTGAAGAAGCCATCCGGTACGATCGTCGGGTCGCCGGGTGCGCCCTCACCGCGTTCACCTACCTCGTTCTCAAAGGCCACCTCGAACAGATTGATGGCGCCGTCGCCGTCGTCGTCTGGAAAAACGAAATCAGCCTCTTGGAACTCGACGCAGGCGGTGTTGACCCAGTCGACCTCACTGACCTTGAGCTCGGTCTCGGCGACGACGTAGCCCCCGGCTTCCCACAGGATTTGGGTGTTGACCGGCTCGCCGGTGGGGACCCCGTAAAGAATGATGTTGCCGCTGGAGCCGTCGACCTCCCCGCGGGTGAGCTCCTCACCGTCGAGGGAGGTGACCACCACCACGCCGCCGAGGCCGGGCAGATCGATCCGTGCGGCCGCGGCCTGGTTGATGGTTGGAAACCTGGCCTCGCACTCATCCCAACCGAGCTCGGCGCAACCGGCCAACATCAGGGCGACTACGCCCAAGGCGATGGAGCGGATCATTCCCACACCCCCGGTCGAATGGTGACCACCCGCAGATTCCCGGTGTCCTTAACGATCGACATGACCACCGCGACCGTGACCGAGGCGACGATCACCCCGCCGACGATGGTCCAGACCCACCATTTTTTGTACCAGGGGTCGGGCGTGGCCTCGAGCTTCACCCACTGGCCGGTGAGCTGCGCCGGGGTGATGTAGATGTCCCCCTCCCACT
>JAUUZB010000717.1 GCA_030590185.1 Deltaproteobacteria bacterium | reverse complement strand
GGGATCGACAACGACTGCAACATGATCGAGGACGACGTCGCCGACCTCCTCACCGATTGTACCTCCCAACAAGCCGGCGCCACCGACGTCAGCGCCTGGATCTGCGCACCTGGGTGCGAGGTGGCCGGCTGCAGCGGTAGCATGGCCGACGACGACGGCGACCCGAGCAATGGCTGCGAAGCATCCTGCATCACCAGCGGCGCCGAGCTCTGCGACTACGTCGACAACGACTGCAACGGAACCACGGACGACGGTTTCGCTCTCTGGGATCCCTGCGGTGTCGGCGACTGCGCCGGCGGCTATTTGGAATGCAACGGTGCCGGAACCGCCACCGTGTGCACCACCGAACAGGGGGGCTCCGGCGATCTCTCCAGCGTCGAGATCTGCGACAACCGCGACAACGACTGTGACGGCGTGATCGACAACGACACCGGCAGCGACTGCCTGTGCGTGGATGGTTTCCGCGACCCCGGCCCCAAGGAGATCTGCCCGGACGGCGTGGACGACGACTGCAATGGTCTGATCGACGACAACTGCTGCGGCAACGGGCTCCTCGATCCGGTCGACGAATGCGAGGGGACCGACTTCGGCGGCCGGAGCTGCGTGGACTTGGGTTTTGGGGGCGGCCCGCTGCGCTGCACCAACGATTGCAGCTTTGATACCAGCGGCTGCACGGCGAACCCGGTCGTCGGATTGCTCATCTCCGAGGTCTACCACAACGCCCCGTCGGCCGATGACCAACACGAATGGATCGAAATCCACAACCCCACCGCCGCGACGGTCGATTTCTCTACCAATCCCCACACCCTGGTCAATGCCGGACTCGGCTACACCCACTCCACCGCCTCGGTGTTAGAGCTGGTCGGCACCATCCCGCCCTTGGGTTGCTTCGTGGTGGGTGGTCCCGATAGCGACGCCGCGAGCTGGTCGCCGACCTACGACCAGGCGGCCGACTTTGACCCGGACCTCCAACACGGTGGCACCGCCGCGGCCGCGGACGAGCCCGCCGACGCCGTGGCCCTGTTCAACTCGGTGGCGGCCGACGTCACCACCGACTCGATTCCGATCGACGCCGTCGTCTACGGCGACATCAACTCCAACAACCTGATCGACGAGACCGGCGGTCAGAGCGATATCGATATTGGGGACTCCGCCGCTGACACCTCCCTGGAGCGCACCTCCACCGGCTGGCGCATCCAGGTCGTCCCCTCACCCAACGACTGCGCCCACGTCACTCAGTAGGCGCGGCGGGCCTCACGGCGTGGGCGCCGAGCCCGAAACCACGGGGGTGCGCTGTCGGTACCAGTTGAGCACGCCTGCCGGGCTGACCGCAGCCAGGCCGCCGGCGGTGGCCACGCAGATGGCACCGTTGTCGGCCACCAGGGGCGAAGTGCGCAGCTCTTCGTTCAACGGCAGGTTGAACTGCCACATCTCGACACCCCGCGGGTCATAGGCGACCAGCTGCACCGCGGTTTTGGCCAACACCACGCCGCTGTTGGTGAGCGCGGCCGGCGAATAGATCGACGGGTCCCCGACCGCCGGCGGCATGGTGGTCTGCCAGACGAGCTTGCCGTCAGCACTGACCGCCAGCACCTCGTTGGTCACCCGCAGATAAACGGTGCTATCGGCCGCCGCCACCGGCAGACCGATCACCTTCTCCCCCGGTGGTAACGCCAAGCGCCAAACCTCCACCGCCTTCGGCGACCAGGCGGCCAGCCGATGGGTGGTTGGATCGTAGATCACCAGCACGCTGTCCGGGCGGGCCACGATCGACAAGGGCTGCTCCCCCGCCGGAGCGGCGCCATGGGCGGCCGCGGCCACCGGACCGTCCACCCTGTTCGGGCTAGGCGACAGGGCTGGCTCGCTCGGCCGGCAGGCCGTGCCCTCAAGGGCGACGACGATGAGGGGCAGCAGACGTAGGGACGGAGCTCTCCGTAGCCTCGTGATCATGACTTCCTCGGGTTGGAGGCCGTGGGGATCTCTAGAGCGAAATCCGGGGAGGACTCAATAGGTGAACAGCGATCCCCCCGGCTCCGTCAAGGCGGCGAACCGAACCCCGGTGATGCCGAACATCAGTCCCAGCTCCCCCGGGCAGGTTTCGCTGCTGCCCTCGCAGGCCAACGGTGAGCCGCAACAATACTCATTCGTCCCGCACTCGCCCGGCGCCCCGGCGCCGTGACTCAGGCAGGCTCCCCCGTCGCAATGGGTGCACCCGCCCTCGCACTCCGGTCCCTCGTCAGCGGTGAGCCCGATACACTCATCAATGTCACAGATCGAACAAACGTCGCAGGATTCGCCGTCGCGATCGTCTGTCTCGCAGCCGCCGTCGCCGGTGCAGGTGTCGAGGGTGCAAGGATTACCGTCGTGACAACTGTAGGCGGTGCCCAGGCAGAGGCCGCCGGTGCAGCCATCACCGTGGGTGCAGGGATCCTCGTCGTCGCACGCTCCGCTGCGCGGCGAGCAACGCCCCTGGTTCTCGGCGCAGCCGGAGCATTCCCCCGAGCAGGGAGTGTCGCAGCAATAGCCATCGGCGCAGTTGCCCGATGCACACTCGGCTCCGGCGTCGCACGGCGCGCCGTTGGCCGATAGGCAGACCCCGTCGTCGCAGATCACATCCCCCGCACAATCGCCATCGTCATCGCAGTCACCGCCGGAGGCCGACTGCGCCTGGCAGATGCCATCGATGCAGACGTTGACGCACTCGATGTTCACCGTGCAGGTGTTGCCGTCGTTGTCGAGGCAGGTGGAGTCGATGCACTGCTGGTCCCCTGGGCAATCGTCGACGGAACCACAGGGCTGGAGAGCCGGGCAGTCGGACGGCGTGCCGACACAATTGCGGGCCCCGTCGCAACGGTCGCTGACCGTACAGGGTTCGCCATCGTCACAGGGTTGGTCGGCCGCTGCCGCTTCGTAACGACAGGCCAGATGCACGCAGGTAGCGGTGTCGGCGTTCTCGCACTGACCTGCGCCGGTGCAGTCGACGTCGGCATGACAGTCGGGATCGTCGATCACCACGCAGTTGCCGGCGTCGCAGACCTCGTTCTCACCAGGGCAATCGGCGTCCATGATGCAGAGGTCCGCCTCAATGCACGCACCGCCCACACACTGCTCGCCATCCGCGCACTGTGCATCTTCTTCGCAGCCCGCCACGGGATCAAACCCGTCGCCCACGGCCTGGGTGCCACAGCCAGCCGCGAGTATGAGGCTCGCGGCGAGCGCCGGGCCAATTCGTTTCAGCGACGGTCGGGCACCCACGCGTGGCACTGAGGCCTCCTGTCTCCAACCCTGTGAAGCGAGTATAGCACAGCCTTATACGACCGACCAACGGGTCGGGCCGAACCGATCGAAAATCGGAGATGTCGGATGGCGGACTCCCTGCGCATACAGATCGGCGTCTGGGCCTGTTGCTCACACCGCCTGGTCATCATAGTTGTCGGGTGGCGTTCCCCAAGAAGCCCCCGAGCCAAAGGGCCACCGCGATGACCGAGCCCGCACCGTCAGAGCTTACCGCGCTGCTCCTGCCGGCCGATCCGCGGGCGCGCCTACGACGCGGCCTCGCGGCATTCCTCTGGTTGAGCTTTGCCTATTTTGGCTCGATCCCATCCTGGAACCCGAACACCCGCTTCGATCTGGTGCGCGCCATCGTCGAGCAGCAGAGCCTGAGCATCGACGCCTTTCACACCAACACCGGTGACAAGTCCCTCTTCGAGGATCACTACTACAGCGACAAGGCCCCCGGTCTCGCGCTGCTCGCGCTCCCTTTCCATTTCCTGCGCTTCCACCTCGGTCGGTTT
>JAUUZB010000852.1 GCA_030590185.1 Deltaproteobacteria bacterium | reverse complement strand
GTGGAGCTCTCGCGCACGGGCCAGGGGTTGAGCAGCAGCCCTGGCCGGGTGAGCAGGTTGCCGGGGGATTTTTGCGCGTACTTGCGCTCTAAGATGTAGCGTTATACGTCACCGATATCGCGGCCCGAGAGCTAGCGCGACTGCGGCGGCTCGGTGCGCTCCTGGCCGAGGCCGGGCCGACGCACGGTGCCGAGCAGCCGGGTCAGGTCGTGGGCGGGGGCGAGCTGGGTGGCGATGATGTGCAGGCGGGTTTGCTCGGTGGAGTGGCCCAGGGTGATCTCGATCCGTTGGTCGTCGATCTCGACCGATCGGATCTGGAGCGGCTTTTTATCGTCGCATTGCAGGCGTCGGCCAGGTGACAGGAGCCAGTCCCGGACTTGCTCACCGGCGGCGATCCGCAACCGAACGGTTCGTCCGAGCTCTTTGATGACCAACTCATAGTCCCCCGGGGGGAGGTTTTTTATGCGCAGGCGACCGTCTTCGAGTCCGAGGGCCGAGAAGCGGTCCGCGAGGTAGGTCCCGCCGCGCAGCTCGAGCAACGCGAAGGCCCAGGGCTCGGGCCCGGTGGCGGCGCCCACGTAGGGGAGCTCGATCTCCTCGGCGGCGCGGGCGTGGATCACGGCGGGGTAGTGGCAGGTGTCGGGGCTAAGGGGCCAGGTCTCCTGCACGCCGCCGGTGGTGGTGGCCGAGAGGTGGGTGATGTCGGTGAGGGCGCCGAGGGCGATCCGTCCCCGGTCGTCGGTTTGCAGGGTTTGATCGACTTCGCGGGTGAAGTCACGGTGCCGCAGCTCGAGGTTGACGATCCCCCGGGGGCGTGGCTCGCCGGATGTGCCCACGAGCATCAAGGTGTAGCCGGCGTCGCTGCGGTTGAGGTGCAGATCCTCGACCTCGTCGCTCGGGTCGATACCATTGAGGTAAAAGGCGCGGCGGGCGGTGAGCTCCACCGGCTTGCCGCGGCTGATGTTTTGCACCCGGGCGCGCAGGGTGAAGGCGATCTGGGTCAGGCCGTCGGGGACTTTGAAGGTGCAGACCGTCTCCTCGTCGGCGTGCAGCTCGAGGTTGGTGATCTCGCGGCTGGCGTTCACCCCGTGCCGGTCGGTTGACTCGATCACGAGCCTGGCCTCCTCGAGGAGCTCGAGGCTCACCGGGACGTCATGAAGGCTAATGTGCGGGCGAAGGATCACCTGCGCGTCGCGTCGTGCGAGCAGGCTCTCGCGGTCGATGTAGAAGTCGGTCTCGAAGCCGTAGTCCTCGCCGAGGTGGTAGAGGCTATCGAGCACCGCGAAATCGCCGTGGCACAGCACGATGTTTTGGCGCCCCGGGCGGGTGCTGAAGGGAATGCGGATCTGCCCCCCGTCGTCGGCGTGGTGTTGGCGGCCGCCCAGCCAGATGGAGGCGTCCGTGAGTACCCGGTTGTCCTCGTCGAGCACGGTCAGAACGTGTCCCGCCGCGCCCAGGCGACCGAGGTAGCGCAGGGTGCCCTTGCGGATCAGGGCTCGGCTGCTCTTGCCGTTGCCGATCAACTCCACCACCCAGATCCCAGGCCCCTCGAGGGAGGAAAAGCTCAGCTCGCGCCGCACCCGGCGTACGGGCGGAGCGTCATAGGTGTGGCTGTGCTCCTCACTCGCCACCAGGCCATCGAGGTCGAGGGCGGTGTCCAGCTCGCGGTTCTGGGCGCGATAGAAGTTGAGGGTGTTGATCTCGAAGACCTTGACCACCAGGGTCTCGACGTTTTTGACATCGACGCCCAAGGTCACCGGCTCACCGGCGCGAAAAGTCTCCGGGTTGTCGATCGCGAAATCGATGTCGACCCGCTCCTTGAGCGCCTGGTAGGCGCTCGGGTCGTCGAGCATCGAGTACCAACTCTCGGCGTTGCCGGCGCCGTGCAGCAGCTTGGTGGTGGCGAAGACCGGGCGCAGGAAGCTGTCGCGAAGAAAAACCTCGAAGTCCGCCATCGATTCTTCGCTGGCGAAGAAATGCGCCAGGTAGTCCACGACCAGCGCCTCGTCGTCACCCACCCGGGGCAGCAGCGTCACCCCTTTGAAGTCGGCGTGCAGGTCAACGAGGTCGTGGCGTTTCTCTAGATATTTGGGTTCGACGTAGCCGGCCTGACGGGGCAACGCCAGGTAGGCGAGGAAGCGTTTGCGCTCGTAGCTCCCGGTACGCCGGTCGTGGTCGAGGCGATGGTAGAGGATGTGCGCCTTGAGGGAGTTGAAGCTAGGCGCGAGGTCCGCCACCGTATTCCATAGGGTTTCGAGATGGGCGCGGCGTTCGTTGGCGTCGTTCTCCCAATCGATGTCTGGGTTGGGTTGGCGTTTGGTGAGCAGGGTCTCGACAAAGGCGCTGTCTTTCCAGAGCTTGGGCTGCTTTTTGGCGAGTGCCTCGAGTTGGGACAGCAAGAGCTTGCGGTGAATCGACAGGGAGCCAAATCCACCGCTGCGTTTGAAGGCGAGGTCGGCGGCGACCATGCCCACCAGCTCGTCGTGGTCTGGACGCTCCAGGCGTTGGAGTAGCGCGCGCCGGCGTTCGTTCCTGAGGTCACGCCCCATGAGCCACTCCGAGGCGGTCGCCCCAAAACCGCTGAGGTCGCGGTGCTCGGCGAGGGCGCGCTCGGTGAGGTTTTTGCGGCTGATTAAACCCGCCCCAAGCTCGCTCGGGTACTGCGTCTCTTCCTCCTGCGCCCGGCGCTGGTGGTCGAGCTCCGGCTCGATCGCGTCGCGCAGGTACTCCAGCGTTTGCTCCGGGTCGTCGCCGAAGCAGAGCAGCGCCTGGCGGTGGATAATTTCGCGATAGCGCTCAGTCTCGCCGTGGCGCTCGAGCCAAGGCTCGAGCAGATCTTCGATGCGTTCGAGTCGCCCGGCGTGCTGATGCTGCAGGCTGTGGAAGTAGTAGTAGTCCTCGGTCCCGGGGATGAGCTGCTCGAGGACTTCGTCGCGGTCGTCGGCCAGGGCAAAGGCTTCGCGAAAGGTGGCGTTCTCCATGGCCGGCACCATTCCACAGGGGTCGGGCCCAATGCCAGACGCACGCCTTGCCTGTGGGCTGCCGGGCGACTATTGACCCCTGATCGTGACTGAAGAGACCAAGAAACACCTGTTGGCGGCCGCCCGCACCGGCGACCGCGCCGCCATGGAAAAGCTCCTCGAGGCGGAGCAGTCCCGCATCTACCGCTACAGCATGAAGATGTGCGGACACCCGGAGGACGCCGCGGACGTGCTCCAGGAGACCCTCCTGACCGTGGCCCGCTCCCTGGGCGATTTTCGTGGTGAATCGTCCCTCTCGACCTGGCTCTTCACCATCGCCCGGAGCTTCTGCGGCAAGAAACGCCGCAAGAGCAAGTTCGCCCCGGCCCGTGAGGACTCGTTGGAGACCGACGCCAGCGGTGAGGTGATGTCGCTGG
>JAUUZB010000357.1 GCA_030590185.1 Deltaproteobacteria bacterium | reverse complement strand
GTCGGCACCACCGCCATCCTCACCGATGTGCTCTTGGGGTTGACCGCCTTTGGGATCAGCGAGTTGGTGGACCTCGAGCCGCTGCGCTTCGCCTGGATCAGCGTCGGCGGCGGGGTGGGGCTCCTGTTGGGGGTGACCATCGCACAGCTGGCGGCCGACACGTATGCCCAGGGCTTGTTGTGGGGGACGGTGGGCGGCCTGGTGACCGGCACCGTGTTGACGCAGTTCGTGGATCTGCCAGGGATGGGCGAGGGGGAAGAAGAGTCCGCACCGGACACCGTGGAGGAGGGGGGCGAGGCGTTTCTGGGGTCGCCCGAATTCTTGCCTGAGGTCGAGTCCTGGGTGCCGGCGGTGCAGGTGCTGCCAGCCGATGGCGAACGCCGGATGGCGCCCCAGTACCTGTTCACCCTGTCCGGGACCTTTTATTGAGGCTCGAAGAGGCCCGCCAACCCATCCGCCGTCGAGGTCGCCGGAGCGTAGCCGAAGTCCTCGCGAGCGCGCGAGGTGTCGTAGTAGTGATCCGTGGCGAGCTGGCAGGCGAGGAAGCGGGTCATCCTCGGCTCGCTCGTCTTGCCCAAGAGGCGGTAGGCCAGCTCCATGGCGCCGCCAACGACGTACGCCCAACGCTGCGAGATCGATCGTTGCACCGCTGGTGCGCCGGCGCGCTCGAGGATCTCCCCGATGAACTGCCAGAGGTTGACCGGCTCGTCCTGGCTGAGAAAGTAGGCCTTGCCGTTGCACTTGCCCCCGGCGCCGAGCCCGGCGGCAGCTTGCAGGTGAGCCTGCGCGGCATTGTCGACGTGGATGACATCCACTAGATTCGTTCCGTCCCCAACCCGCATCAACTGTCCCAACCTGGCCCGCGCAACCAAGCGGGGGATCAGATGTCGGTCACCCGGCCCCCAAATCAAATGCGGTCGCAGCGCCACCGTATGAACACCCCCCTCACCGTCGGCCTCGAGCACCGCCCGCTCCGCCATCGCCTTGCTGCGCGGATAGTGGGCGAGAAATTTCTCAGGGTAGGCCACCTCCTCATTGACGTTGCGTTGCGCCCGACCGTCGAAGACCACGCTCGGCGAGCTGGTGTGGATCAACTTGGGAACACCAGCCCCCTGACACGCCGCTACGACGTTGAGGGTGCCTTCGACGTTGATCGAATGGAAATCGCCCCAACGACCCCAGAGGTTGGCAATGGCGGCGGCATGGTAGACCTCATCGGCACCGGCGAAGAGCTCGAGCAGCCGGCCTTGGTCGCGAATATCGGCCACCGCCGAGCGCGCTCCGAGCGCTTCGATGTGCGGGTAGCGGCTGCGACCCAGGGCAAGGACGTCATCGCCCCGCGCCAGCAGCTCCCGGACGAGTTGACTGCCCAGAAACCCGCCCCCGCCGGTCACCACTGACATCTTCATGGGATCCCCGTGTGTTGATCCGGCGTCTGGCGAAGTCTGCCAAGAGCGGCCGGTTGATCTTGATGTTGTGTCGGACGTCGACCGGGAAGCTGTCCTTGAACAGGACGTCTCGGATCATGGCGGTCACCGGGTGGTCGGCAGCCATGCGCAGCAGGTCGGCTTTGAGCGCCCGCTCGTTCGCACCCGGTTGCGGCATGACGATGAGCACCGCGATCTCATCGCCGCCCTCGTCGTCGTCGTCGGCGGCCGGCACGCCGACCAGCGCCGTTCGTTGAACCTCTGGATGCTGATTGAAGATACCTTCGCACTGCACCGGATACAGCGGCGTCGCAGCGCGCACCCGGTGGTCCTTGCGGCCGCAGAACCACAACCTCCCGGATTGATCGAAGTAGCCGAGGTCACCCATGCGGTGCCAGAAGCCCGGCCCGTCGATGTCGCGGATCTTGGCCAAGCGATTCGCCTCGGGGCGATTGAAATAGGAACGCGTCACCAGGTCGCCCTGGGCGACCACCTCGCCGACCTCGCCCCGCGCCAGGGGCTCGACGTCGGCCCAGGTCTCGAGGCGGCTGTCGGTGATGGCGATGATCCGCACCGTGATCCCCGGCAAGGGCTCGCCAACGCAGGTGCCCTCGCCGCGCTCGGTGCCAGCAAGGCAGTCGTCGAGGATCTCATCGCTGCGGATCGACGTCAGCGGCAAGGCCTCGGTGGCACCGTAGGGCGTAAATACGTGGCCCCCCGGCGCCAGCACCTGCCGCGAGTCGACCAGCAGCTTCGGCGAGACCGGCGCCCCCGCCATCAGGATGCGGCGCAATGACGGCAGCTGTACGCCGTTGGTCGTGCAGTGATCAAAGAGCCGCCGCCAGATGGCCGGCGAGCCGGCGGTGTGGGTGACCCCGTGGCGAGTGATGATCTCAGCGAGCTCGCGACCGTTCGCCTGGGCGGGCCGAGCTGGATCCATGTCCGGCACGACGCAGGTGATACCCCAGGCGGCGCTAAACAGCGCAAACAACGGAAAGGGCACCAGATCGATCTCATCGGGTCCGATCGCAAACGCCTGCCGGAGGATCTTGGCTTGCCCATCGAAGACGCCGTGGGTGATCTCGACGCCCTTGGGAACACCGGTGCTGCCACTGGTGAAGATGATCGCCGCTGGTGCGTCGCGACCGAGGCTCAGCGGTGCCGCCAGCTCAGGAGGGGAAGACTCCGGAACCAGCTGCGCGTCCCGCGGCGCCAAAATGGTGGCGCCGAAGAGCCGATTCCACAGACTGCGCCGCCCGACCAGGACCTTCACCCGCACCGATCGAAAGACGCGCCAAAAGATCCAGCGCAACAGGTGCGCCAGCGGAATTCCAACCATGCCCTCGGCCTCGACCTCCCGAAGGCAGGCGAGGACGTTCCTCAGCTTCATGCCTGGATCGATGAAGACAGGCACGGCGCCCAGGCGAAACAGGCCGTTGATCACCGGGACGAACTCGAGGCCGGGCCGGACGAAGGTCGCGACGCGCATGCCCTGCCGAATGCCGGCGTGGGCAAAGAGCCTAGCGGCGCGATCCGCCTCCGCCTCCAGCGTCGCAAAATCGATGGTCCGTCCATCGGCGAGGATGGTGGCGGTCTTGTTTGGGGTCTCGGCGGCCGCCTCAGTGAGCAGCCGCGAGACGTTGACGTTCTCCATCCGGAGTTCCCTTTTGTTCGAGCTCGGTGGTGCGCTCTAGGAAATGCCGCACCACCGGGATGATCTCCGTGGCAGCATCCTCGACGACATAGTGGCCGGCGTCGGCGAAGGTCTTCACCTCTGCGGCGGGGAACTTTTGTTTCCAGATCTCGAGGAAGCTCATGTCGAAGCACCAGTCCTTCTCACCCCAGAGGAGCAGCATCGGCCGGTCCCCGAGGCGCCCGAGCCCCGCCTCGACCTCGCAAAGGGTCGACCAGCTCGGATGCGAAGGCTTCATCGGGATGTCCTCCACGAAGCGGTAGGTGGCGATGCGATGGGCGAAGCTATCGTACGGGTGCAGGTAGCCCTGCTTGACCGCTCTGCTCATGCCCTTGGCGGTCGCCATGTAGGTCGCGGCCACGGCAAAACCGTTGAGGCCTTGAATGGCGAGCTTGCCGATGCCGGGGATGCGACACATGGAGATGCGTAGGGGGATGCGCTTGGCCGGAAAGGCAGCAGAGTTGAAGACTACCGTGGAAGCGATGAGCTCCGGGTGTTGCACCGCGAAGCCCATTCCGATGGCACCGCCCCAGTCGTGCACGAGCAGGGAGATCCTCTCCAGCCCGAGCTCCTTCACCACGGCGCTGAGGTTCTCCACGTGTTGCGCCAAGCGATAGTCGTAGGTCTGCGGTTTGTCCGACAGGCCGCAGCCGATGTGATCGATGGCGATGACGCGGTACGCGCTGCGCAGGTCGGCGATCAGGTCCCGCCAATAGAAGGACCAGGTGGGGTTGCCGTGCACCATCAAGAGCACCGGCTTGGCGCCGTCGCTGCAGCCCTCATCGACGTAGTGGATGCGGTGCTCGCCCACCTCGATGGTGCGGCTCGTGAAGGGAAAGAGATCCTGCCAGGTCGTCACCACTGCACCCCCACCATCATGCAAACCAAACCGCTGCCGATGCCCATCAGCAGTGCCCTATCGTCGGGCTTCAGCCGCCCGGCCTGATTCGCCATGGCCAGGGTCGTGCCGATGGAGGCCGAGCCGATGTTCCCCAGGGTCTCTACCGTCGGGAAGTCCTTCTCCATGTCGAGCTCGAGCCGCTCGAACATCAGCCGTCGGTGCGCCGTGCCTACCTGATGGGTGATGAAGTGATCGGCGCAGGTCGGCGTCCAGTCGAGCAACTCCCGGGTGCTCGCCCAGGTGCGCGCCGCTAGGGCGACGCCCTCGTGGAGCATCGCCTCGCTGTCGGTGTTCATGCTGACACCGGTGCGGGTGCTCTCCCCAGACCCGACGCCCCCTTGGCAGAGATGATTGAATTGGGTGGCGTGCTCAGAGGCGAAGCCGAGGAGTCTGTGTCCACCGTTCGACAGGCGCTCGGAGGTCAGCACGGCGGCGACGCCCCCGGCGCCGATGGTGAGCGAGGCGAAGCTCGACTTGATCGATTGCCGCGTCGCCGAGGTGTCGGTGTTCAAGGCCTCGATGGTCGACTCCACCAGGGCACGGCCATCCTCGCCGCTGACCACCAGCCCAGCCTCGATCTGACCGAGCTCGATCATGTTGGCGACACAGGCCAGGCCGCTGAGCCAGCCAAGACAGGCGTTGGACAGGTCAAAGACCTCGCAGCTCGGTGGCAGGCCCAGGGCATCGTGCACCACGGTGGCCGTCGCCGGCTCGAGGAAGTCGCGGCAGACCGAGGTGTGGACGACGCAACCGATGTCAGCGGCCTCGACCCCGGCGTCGCGCAGCGCGGCGCGCCCCGCCTGGCTGCTCAGATCGCTCGGGCGCAACCCCACCTCGCCCCAGCGCCGCTCCCTGATGCCGGTCATCAGCTCGAGACGGCCCACGCGCAGGCCGAGGCGGCCGTACAGGGGGGCGAGCATTTCTTCGATTTGATCGGAGGTCACGATTCGCGTAGGTAGCGCGACCCCTAGCCCCCCCAACCGCACCGAGTCGTATTTGCTTCGCATCGTCGATTGCCCCTGGAGTATATTGCGGATATGTGAAATATCCGAAATATGCAATATCCGAAATCGGCATCGGATTCGCTCTTCGAGGAGGTGCCGGAGTTCGAGCGCTTCCTGAGGGTCGTCGGCTTCAAGCGGGTCGAGGGCACCATCTACGGCCTCCTGGTGTTGACCCGGGAGGCGCTGACCTCCGACGAGATCAGCGCGCGCCTCAACCTGGCCCAGGGAACGGTCAGCGGCGGCTTGAGCCGTCTAGAGCACTGGGGGGCGCTCGACTCGCGCTACGACCCGGAAAAGCGGGCCCAGGTTCACCAGGCCACGGAAGACAGCCTGCGGATCGTCGCGACGATCTTCCAGAAGCGCGAGCAGGCGGCGATTACCGAGTTCCGGAACGTAGCCCAGCGCAGCCTCGACCGCGCCCTGGAGTTGGGTGATTCACCGGACGACCCGCGCCTGCGCCG
>JAUUZB010000222.1 GCA_030590185.1 Deltaproteobacteria bacterium | reverse complement strand
CGAGTGCGTTGCGCTCCAGGACGGTGCGGTCAAGGAGTATATTGACGAGATCCGGGCGAACCCCGGAGATGCCGGTCCCCACTTCAACCTCGGCACCGTCTATGAAGAGCGCAGCCTTCTCGAACATGCCCTCAACGAGTTCCTCAACACCATCCGGCTCGACCCCAACCATGCCCTGGCCCACTACCGAGCCGCGCGGGTCCTGGACAAGATGCTGCGCTCCCAGGAGACGATCAACATGTGTCGGCGATTCGTCGACCTGTTGCGCGACGATCGTTTCGACGAGGAGCGGCAATGGTGCATCTCGCGGGTCCAAGAGTTGCAATTTGAGTAGCCGGCCAGGCGACTGAGGCGACTGTCGTGATCCGTTTGACGGCGGTCATAGAGATCGAGGGCCAGGGACGCCGCGCCCTCACTCACGAATCCAACGCCAAGTCGTTGGTGATTGGCCGTGACGCCAACAGCGACTTCCAGATCCCGCTGACCACCGTCTCCCGCCGCCACATTAGAATAGCCTCAACCGACAACGTCTACGTGCTCGAGGATCTCGGCTCCACCCACGGTAGCCTGCTCAACGGCCGCAAACTCTCCAAGGGGGAGAAGAAGGTCCTGCGCGACGGCGACATCATCGAGCTGACCAAGGCCCGGATCACCTGCAACATCGAGGTCGACAAGGTGGCCGGGGCGAGCTCCGGCGAGAACACCAAAATGATCGCCGACCGGGCGGTGGCCGGTATCCTCGGCCGGTTGGGGGAGGCCTCGGGTGAGGGGCCATATTTCCGCATCCTCTCCGGCCCGGATGAAGGGGCGCGTTTTCCGCTCGCCGGCACCAGCCGCGAGTGGTCGGTGGGACGCTCCAAGGACTGCGATCTGGTGCTCAACGACGCCAACGTGTCGCGCAAGCATGCGATCATCAAGAAGGACTGGAACGGCATCGCGGTGCAGGACCTGGGCTCGAAGAACGGCGTGTTGGTCAACGATCAAAAAATCGGCCGCCCGCGCCGTCTCAAGGATCAGGACGAGCTGACGGTCGGGCCGATCAAGCTGGTCTTCATCGATCCGGACGCCGATCTCATGGCCTCCCTCTCCGAGGTGCCAGGCTTCGAGCAGGAGTCCGGCGAGTACGCCTACCCGGACGAGGAGGTCTCGGTGATGGGCGCCCCGGGCGAGGAGAGTGGCGAAGAGGGGGAGCAGGATCCGGCCGCCGAAAATGATCCGCTCGCCGAGACCGGGCATGAAGGGGATGAGGCGCTCCTCGACGATGACGATGACGATGACGATGACGAGGTCGAGGGCGTCGAGGATGAGGACGAGTACGCCAACATCGACCCGAATCTACTCAAAACCGACGAGCGCCGTTTTCCCACCGAGTGGGTGATCATTGGCTCGGTGGCGCTGATCATCCTGGTCTGCGTGCTCTTGTTGGTCTTCATTTACGTCTAACCGACGGGGGACACCGTGCCGGTCATCGCATTGTTGCTGGGTGCTACTCTCATGGCGCCAACCTCGCCACCGGAGGCGGATCCCGCGGCTTGGGCCGCGGTGCAGCGCTTCCTGAGCGAGTGGCGGAAGGTCGAGACGCTAGAGTACGTGATGCACAAGACCGAGCGCATGGCGGACGGCTCGGTCATTAAGGAGGTCGTGCTGGTCAAGCTGCGCCGGCCGGGGCAGATCTACCTCGGCGCCATCGAGCCCAAGGCGGGTCAGGAAGTGATCTACGATGCCGCGCGCAACCCCAAGGAGCTGACCGTGCACCCGGGGAGCTTCCCGGACCTCACCCTCGACCTGAGCATCGCCGGCTCGTTGACCACCAAGAACCAGCATCACATGATCACGGGCACCGGCTACACCAACCTCGCCAACAATCTGCGCGCTGGCTTCGAGAAGCCGCCGGAGCAGCGCGCCGGTGGGCGGATTGAGCACGCCGGGGCCGATCGCTTCAACGGCAGGAAGGTCGACAAGGTGATCATCCACACCGGGGACCTGCCCCACCGGAAGATCAAAGCTCCCAAGGATGAGTCGGTGTTGGCCTTTGGCCGGCGGGTCGGGGTGGCGCCGTACCTGATCGTCTATCTCAACCCGACCGATCTCGACGGCATCGCCGACAGCGTCTCCGCCGGGCAGACCTACGTCGTGCCCCACAACTACGGCAAGAGGATCGAGCTACTGCTCGACGAGCGGCACGGCCTGTCCCTGCGCACCACGATCTACGATTGGCAAGGGCGGCTCTACGAGCGCTACGAGCACCGGGACATGGTGGTGAACCAAAAATTCACCGATGCGGATTTCGATCCGGACAACCCGCACTACGATTTTTGAGGGCTGACGCCTACGGCAGCGGGTTCTTCTTGATGGCCGGCCGGACCATCAAGTAACCATTTTTGGCGCCCGGGACCGATCCACGGACCAGCAGGGCGTTCATCTCTGGGCGAACGTCGATGACCAAGAGATTTTGCGTGGTGACCCGCTTGTTGCCCATGTGACCTGGCATCTTGCGGCCCTTGAACACCCGGCCGGGGTATTTGCGACAGCCGATGGAGCCGCCGTGCCGGTAGACCTCGTGGGCGTGGGTGGCGTGGAAACCACGGAAGCCGAACTTGCGCACCACGCCCTGGAAGCCCTTGCCGATGCTCTTGCCAGTGACGTCAACCTTGTCGCCGGGCTCGACCCCGAGGTCGGCGATGGTGATTTCCTGACCGACGTCGAACTTGGCCGCGGTCTCCTCGGAGACCCGGACCTCGCGAAGGAAACGCCGCGCCTTGCTGATGCCGCCGGCCGCCTTGAGGTGACCCTCCAACGGCTTGTTGACCTTGCGCTCCGGCTTCGGGTCGAAGCCGATCTGCAGGGCGACGTAGCCATCGGTGCGATTTTTTGCGGTCTTGTCTCGGGTGCGCTTCTGCGACACGACGCAGGGCCCTAGCTCGAGGATGGAAACGCCCACGGCGTTGCCGTTATCCTGGAAGACGGTGGTCATGCCGATCTTGCGGCCGAGGATAGCGAGCTTGCGTTCTTTCATTTCGGGCTCCAGGGGACGCTCAGCGACGGGGATCCCGCCGTGGTAGGTCCCGGTTGTGGGGCGTGGGTGTTATGGGAGAGGGGGTGGGATGTCAAGCGGGGGCATCATTCATCGAGGCCGTAGAACTCCTCGTCGCTCACGGCCAGGCGCGCCACCTGGGTTTTGATCTGACCGCCGCAATGGGGGCAGGTAGCGGCCGCGTCGTCGAGGGGGAGCTCCGCCTCGCAGAATTCGCAGCGTCGCATGGTGAGGCGGGGCTGGAGGTCTGGGAATGTGTAGAAGACCGCGCCGCTGGCCTCCCGTGGGCGGCAGATACCGGCATCACGCAGGTTGGCGAGCACCGGCGCGGCCAGGAGGAAACGCTCGCCGAGGAGGGCTCGAAGATCGTCGCTGGAGAGCTCGCCGTTTTTTTGTTCGGCGAGGTGCATGATCTCAGCGCCGATCCGGTCGGGGTGCTCAGCCTGGGCTTTGCGGAACAGGCGGACACCGAAGCCGGCCACCACGGCGCCGAGGGTCAGGCTGATCCCGCCGATGGCGTAGCGGGCCGGTCGGCCGGCGGCCCCTACTATAAAGAGGAGGCCGAACAACACGGCCAGCACGCCGAGCCCGATCAGGATCGCCGCCGCGAGATGCTTCACCCCCTCACCACTGACTGTCGGCCTGACGCGACAGCTCCTCGCCCATGGTCTCGAAGAATACTTTGATCTTCGCCTCGGTGTAGACGTCGGCGACGCGTTTGTGGATGTGGGCGGCGAAGTCCTTGGGGTGCAGGCTGCGTTTTGGATCGGATCCCTCGGCGAGCTTCTCGAAGCTCTCGCCGTACGCGATACTCGCCTTGGGGACGTCGATGCTCAGGGTGCCGACCGGGTAGACGCGCTCGGTGTTGAGCATGTCCTCGACCGACTTCATGAAATTGCCGAGTCCACTCTCGAGGCCGCGGACCAGGCCGATGATCTCCTGGCAGGCTTTCATGCCTTCGGCGAAGTTCTGGTGGTGGCGGTTGAGCTCCGCGATCTCCAGCAAGCTGCCCTCCATGCCCGGCTCGTCCGGCTTGAGACGCTGGGCGCAGATTTGACAGAAGTGACTGCTCGCCGGGTTGGGGCGGTTGCAACGCGGGCAGCGCGGATCCCGCGGCTTGGGCGGGTCGAGCTTCGGCTGGCGCGCGAAGAGCACCTCCTCGATCGCCGTGCGCTCGATGATCCGCTCCCGGGTGGTGCGCAGGTGCTCGAGCTTGGTCTCCAGCACCGCGGTCTGGTCGCGCAGCTCGAGCCAAGCGGCTTGCAACGTCGCCTCGTTGTTGGCCTGCTCGGCGTCGATCTCGGTCCACCGTCGGCGCAGCTCGTCGATGCGCGCCGCCACGTCCTGCTGCTCCGTCTCGAGACGCAGCCGCTCCGAGCGCAGGCTGTGCATGGCGAACAGGTTCCAGAAGAATCCGAGGCCGCGACCCATCTCGCGGATGCGTTGGTTGAAGCTCGTGATCGCCGCCAACAGCTTTTCGTTGCGCGCCTTGAGCGCCTCCTCCTCGCCGTCGAGGCGGACGTTCTTGCGGTGCAGGTTCTGTTCGCCCGCCAGGGAGTTCTGGCGTTTTTTCTCGGCTAGGCTGAGCAGGCCGTCGCGTTTCTTCTCGAGCTCCTTGAGCTTGTCGGCCAGGGCCCGCTCGGCGCGCCGGCGCGCCTCATCGAGTTGCCGGTTGAGCTCTTTGGGGACCGCGTCGCGGTCGGCCACGATGTGGTCGCGCAGCTGTTGGTACTCCGCCTCCCGGATCCGGGTGACCTCGGCGTAGAACTCCTCGTATTTCTCCTGAATGGTGCACAGACGTTTCTCAGCGCGCCGCAGCACGTCGCGGCGGCCCACCAGATAATCCTTGAAATCACCGAGGCTGCCCATCACTGGTCCCCCTTGCGGCCGGGTTGAACGCCGAAGGTCTCGCTCGCCTCGCGGCCCCGGCGCCATTGCGCGTACAGCTGTGGATCATCCGAGCCCGGGACCGGCAGCTCAGCGAAGCTCCCGGCTGCATCCCAGTAGAGAGGACAGGCACCGCCGCAGATGTCGATGTCGGTGCAACCGGCGCAGACCGGCGGCACGTAGTCGCGCCGCCGCCAGTAGCGGGCCGGGCGGCTGCGAAAGAGGCGTTTAAAGGGGCTGTCGAGCAGGGAGCCGATGCCGCTCTCGAACGACGAGCAGGGCAGCACCTCGCCGGCCGGGTCGACCGACAGGATGCCGTCGACGCAGGCGCATGCCTTGGCGCCGAGGTCGTGGAGCGCTGGATTGAAAATGCAGTACGGGATCGGCGAGTACCAAACGAAGCGCACCCCCTCGCGGGCCGCGGTTTCGATAATCCCGGGTAGGCGCTCGGCGACCTGGCTGTAGCTCACCCCTACCGGCTCGCAGTCGAGCGCCTCGCCGGTGCGGATCACCATGTTCATCGATTGGGTCTCGAGGCCCAGGTCCGTGGCCACGAAGCGGATGAGCTCCCCGTAGGCGTCCAGGTTCGGGCCGCACAGGGTGGTGTTGGTGTGCACGTGGATGCCGAGGGACTGGAGATTGCGCACCCCGGCGACGGTACGGGCAAAAGAGCCCGGCTTCTGGGTGATCGCGTCGTGCAGCTCGGCATTGCCCGCTTCGATCGAGACTTGCGCCGAGGCGAGCCCGGCATCGACCAGGGTGCGGGCGTAGGCGAGGTCGGCACAGCGCGCGCCGTTGGTGATCACGTTGATCCGCAAACCGAGGTCGGCGCCGTGCCGGATCAACTCCGGGAGGTCCTTGCGCAGGGTCGACTCGCCGCCCGTGAAGGAGAGGGACGGGACGTGGGCGTCGTGGAAGATCACCTCCATCACCCGTTTGACCTCGGCGGTCGACATCAGGCGATGCTCCCCCTCACGGAAGGGGCTCGAGGCGTAGCAAAAGATGCAGCGGTTTTGGCAACCGTAGGTCAGCGCGATCTCGGCGAGGGTAGGGTACTCGATTCGGGATCGGTCGAAGGTCCCGAAACGCAGCCCCGGCCGGGGCGAAAAATCTTCGTTCAACAACGCCCGCACGGCCTCCATTAATATTCCGGTGTCGGCCAACAGGCGCTCCTCGGAGATACCGAGGCGGGTGGCGAGCGGCGGCAACACCTCCGCGGCCGGGCGTTGCTCGCGGTTGTAGAGCGCCGTGAGGATTTGGGCGGCGGAGCGGTTGATGCCCAGGGTCTTGTCCGGGCGGATCATGAGCAGGTCGTCCGCCTCACGCACGAACAGGGCCGTACGGGTGACGCCGACCAGTTGGTCGATGGCGGCGAGCTCCATGGCTAGAACCCTCCCGCGCAGGAGGAGACGCAGGCCGAGTGGCAGGCGGAGTGGCAGACGCAGGCCGAGTGACAGGCGGAGTGACAGGCCGAGTGGCAAGCGGAGTGACAGGCCGAGTGGCAAGCGGAGTGACAGGCCGAGTGACAGGCGTCGTAGCCCGCGGCGATCGACTTGGCGATGGGCGAGAGCTCGAGGGCGCCCGTCCCGGCGAGGGCGGTCTGTTCGGCGGCCCCCGCGTCGAGGTCGAAGAAGCTCTCGACCCCGTCGACCGTGGCCGCGGCGGTGCTCTCGATACTCTCCACCAGACCCTCGGCAAAGTCCTGCACTTGGCCCACAGTGCCGGTCATCGTCTTGACCGGCCGGCTCGCGGCCAGGGCGGTCAGTGGCGACTCGATCGGCGCGTCGGCGGGGATCACCTCGAAGTT
>JAUUZB010001097.1 GCA_030590185.1 Deltaproteobacteria bacterium | reverse complement strand
GAGGCGGGTGGGCGTGCCGGCCGGGAAGCCCCGCCGGTTGTTGACGCCGTGCATCCCGGACAGCCCGATTTCTAGATAGGTGCTCTCGCTGAGATCGTAGTAGCTCTTGAAGTGCACGAGGGTGGAGGGAATGCTGAACCACTCGCCGCTGAATAAAAGATCGTTGGTGTTGGTCGCGACCTCCACGGTGAGCTCGTTGGCGTCAGCGATCAGCGGTGGCAAGAACCACTTGAGGCTCGCGCCGGTACCGAGCAGGCCGTCGTCGCCGAGCAGCAGACGCAGGGCGAGGGGGTAATCGACCTGGTCGAGGTCGTGGCCGTGCCAGCGGTTGAGCACCCCGAAGCTGTGACGGAACTTGCCGAGGGTCAGGGAGAGGGCGTCGAGCAGGCCGTACCAGGTGATGTAGACCTCCTCGAGATCGGCCCCCTCGTCCGGGAGAAAGGCGATGGTCCCCTTGAACTTCGAGTAAGGATCGAGCTGATGCTCAAAGTGTAGAGCGACCTCGCGCACCGGCATGCCGCTGCGATCCTCCTCGCCACCATAGAAGCGGTAGTTCGGTGGGTTGAGGATCAAGGTGCCGATCAAATCGACCGAGACGCTGATCTCCGGGTTTAGTTTTTGTAGGGCGAGGGCGCCCCACAGGAACTCGCGCTCCTCGGGCCGCTCCTCTCGTTCCGGGGCCTCGGCCTCGGACTCCGCATCGGCGAGCAGCGCTTCGAGCTCGCCCTGTTGGAGGGATTCCTTGATGCTCCTGACCTCCTCGGCCAGGTTGCTGTCTCCGCGCTCGTTGAGCTGGCGACGCAGATCGCGCAGCTCGGTCTCGAGGGCTTCGAGTCGGTCTTGGAGTTTCTCTGTGTCTGATTTCGTTTCGGATTGGGCGTAGGCCATCCACGGTGATCCGAGGATGAGCACCAGCGCCGTCACGCAGGCGTGCTGTCGCATGGTCGATCGGTCCTGTCTTTGCCCGGCGCAGCGCGCCCGGGGCAAGCACGGGTTACGGTTGGGTGAGGGGGACCGGGATCAGGCCGATAGCGGTGGCGACTGCTTGGGGGCCTGGGCGAGGACCCAACCCGGCCCGAAGGTCAGCTCCGCGGTGGCCGGGGCGGTCAGTGCCGTCGTGATCCCGTCGCGACCCGGAGCGGGTGCTCGGGTCAGCAAGGTGCTGCCGGCCGTCAGGTTGGCGATGGCGCAAACGACGTAGCGCGTGGCGTCCGGCAGCTGTGTGCTGATTTGCCCTTGGGCATCCGGCGCTGGCTCGGCATCTTCATCGCGTGCCGCGATCGCCGGCGCCTCCGCCTGCGGGTCAACGACGACATCCTCGAACCGTTGGTGCTCGATACAAAAACGATGCGCGTGAGAGGCGAGGGTGAGGTGGAGGGCCGGCAACACCGGCGCGAGCGCCAGGCCGGGGAGGAGCAGGAGCGTCAGTGCCGCGCTGAGTGGGGCAACGCCGCGGGGCTCGTATCGATCGGCCTTGTTCATCGGTCAGACACCATCTTGTCCCAAAAGGATCCACTGTCAAGTTTGACGTTGACGTTGGGTGCGGAAAGTCCGCCGTTGACTCCGGGCGGAGCACGGAGAGACTATGCGGTCGGCCAACGACACCGCGCCTCGATTGTCGAGCGGTTGGAGTTGCGCGCTGATGCCGTTCTGGTGTTTGGGGGAGCGGCGTCGTGGTCGGTGGGAGTTACCGTCTAGAGGGGACCTGCCCCTGGGGATGGAAGGTTGAGCCCAAACGGCGCCGACAGGCTCTAACGTCCAGATGACCAGGCTGTTCCTCACTGTTCTGCTGCTGACCCTGTTCGGGTGCGCGTCGGCCACCGGCGAGAGGGGTTGGCCCATCCCACGTCCCCTCGGTAGCGAGCTGGAGGTGAACGGCGCGGCTGCCATCTCCGCACCTGGCTCGATCGGCGACGAAGAAGCCGGCCGAGGTGGCGTCATCACGTTGGCCGAGGCCCGGCGCCTCGCCCTACGTCACAACCCGGTTCTCGCCGCGAGCGGCGCGAGCGTGCGTGCCCGGGCGGCGGAGGTTGACCAGGCGGCGGCGTTGCCTAATCCCTCCCTCGAGATCTCCGCCGAGGATCTGGTCCTCGGTCCGGACGGCGCCGACCGTGATCCGATCCAGGTCACCGCCACCCTGAGCCAGCCGATCGAGCTCGGGGGCAAACGCGGCGCTCGGGTGGAGACCGCGAGCCATCGTCGGGACGCAGCCGGTTGGGGCTTTGAGGAGGAGCGCCTGCGGGTCTTTCGAGACACCACCGCGGCCTTCATCGATCTGCTCGGAGCCCAACGCCGGCACCGCAACGCCGAGGAGATGGTTGCGCTGGCCAAGGAGGCCGTTGAGATCCTCGAGGTCAAGCACGAGGCTGGCAAGGTCACCGCCCTCGAGGTCAAGCGAACCCGGGTCGCCTTGGCGCTCGCACGCATCGAGCTCGACAAGGCCGCCCGCGCCCACGGGAGTGCGCGCTACGGGCTGGCCGCGAGTTGGGGGCAGTCCTCGCCGCGCTTTGAGCGAGCCGAGGGTGGCTTCGCGATCCCTGAGGTGCTCCCGGATCTCGCTGAGCTCCGGCCTACAATTGCCGAGCACCCCGCGGTGCGCGGCCACGCCGCCGAGGTGGCGGAACAGCGCGCTCAGGTAGAGCTCGAGCGGAGCCTCGCCGTACCGGACGTGACCCTCGGGGTGGGCTATCGCTGGTTGAACGATCGCCGGGAGAGCGCCGTGCT